>DASYSA010000581.1:0-5575 GCA_036003885.1 Blastocatellia bacterium
AATGGGTTCTACTACCTGCTGGACCGAGCTACCGGCGAGTTTATCCTGGGCGCCGAATACGCAAAGCAGACCTGGGCGAGGGGGCTCGACGCTCGCGGGCGCCCCATAGTCCTGCCCAACACCGAACCGACCGTTGAAGGCAATCTCGTCTGGCCTAGTCTGCAAGGAGCCACGAACTGGTTCAGCCCTTCTTATAGTCCGGTCTCTAAGTTGTTCTACGTCGCGGTGCGAGAAATGGGCGCCTACTACCACAAGGGCGAGGCTGAATACAAACCAGGAACCTTCTTTGCGGGAGGCGGTGAACGCGCACTCTCGGGTGACAAAGCCTATGGGGCAATCCGTGCTCTGGAAGCAGGGACGGGAAAGATGAAGTGGGAATTTCGGCTTAAGTCACCCCCGTGGGCCGGAGTCTTATCGACGGCCGGCGGAGTTGTGTTCAGCGGTTCGGACGAGGGCAACTTCTACGCGCTGGACGCAATGACCGGGAAACCGCTGTGGGATTTTCAGACTGGCGGTCCTATCGCAGCCAACCCGATCAGTTTCTCAATAGATGGGAAACAGCACGTAGCGATAGCCGCGGGGCGCGCGCTCTTCGTCTTCGGCGTGCAATGAGGTGAGCCACGAATTACACGAATGACCACGAATAGTTTCGTGTAGATTCGCGCGTAATTCGTGTAATTCGTGGCTCCGCTCCTTCAGTCTTAGTCCTTCTTAGCTACACGCGCAATGCGGATACGCCGTTGATGTTACACGTCTCGATTGCTAAGCTATCAACTGTCATTGGTTACCCCTGAATCGAGGGCAGCCAATCACGAATGACTGATACTCTTCGGGGGAGCTGCCAGCGCGGCTGAGAGTCCCGAGTGGGAGACCCCATGAACCTGATACGGATAATGCCGTCGAAGGGAGAAAGGGAACACACCGTTCCGACCTCTGCCAGGCGGAACGGCTTTTTGTTTTCTACTCTTCCCTCAAAAAAGAGGTGAAGCCATGTCAAGCAAGAACACGTCCGAAGAACATCCCAGCAGCGAGTTTCAATTTCCAAATTCACGGCGAGTCTACGTCGAAGGAAGCAAGCCGGATCTGAGAGTGCCTTTTCGCGAAGTGGCGTTGAACGTCACCAGAGGCATGAACGGAAACGTCGAAGAGAACCTTCCCGTTCGCATCTACGACACAAATGGTCCGTGGGGCGATCCCGAAGTCCGGTGCGACGTGCACGATGGAGTTCCGACGCCGCGCCGCGAGTGGATCATCGCGCGCGGCGACGTCGAAGAGTACGAGGGAAGAAAGGTCGAACCACAAGACGACGGATACCTCACCGAAGGCGCTCGCGAGTATGCCCTGGGCAAAGACAAGGGGCGGCTCGAACCGTTTCCGGGCCTCAGACGTCAACCTCTGAAAGCCAAGCCTGGCCGAGCCGTCACGCAGATCCACTATGCCAAACGCGGCGTCATCACGCCCGAGATGGAGTTCATCTCCATTCGTGAGAACATGGGTCGCCGCGCCGCGTTTGAAGCCTCCAGCGGCGATCGCAGCGCCTTGAACTTCCAGCACGCCGGTGAATCTTTCGGCGCTCGCCTCCCGCGATACGTCACCCCGGAATTCGTGCGGGACGAAGTTGCGCGCGGCCGCGCCATCATTCCCGCCAATATCAATCATCCGGAGAGCGAGCCGATGATCATAGGCCGCAACTTCCTGGTGAAGATCAATGCCAACATCGGCAATTCGGCCGTCGCGTCTTCCATAGAAGAAGAGGTTGAGAAGATGCGATGGTCGATCAAGTGGGGCGCCGACACGGTGATGGATCTGTCGACCGGCAAGAACATTCACGAGACTCGCGAATGGATAATTCGAAACGCACCCGTTCCGATCGGGACCGTGCCGATCTATCAGGCTCTCGAAAAGGTGGGCGGCAAAGCGGAAGAGCTTACCTGGGAGATCTACCGCGATACGTTGATCGAGCAGGCCGAGCAGGGCGTCGACTACTTCACCATTCACGCGGGCGTGTTGCTGCGTTACATACCGCTGACTGCCAAACGCACAACGGGCATCGTGTCGCGCGGCGGGTCGATCATGGCCAAGTGGTGTCTGGCCCATCACGAAGAGAGTTTCCTCTACACCCGCTTCCGCGAAATATGTGAGATCATGCGCGCCTATGACGTGTCGTTCAGCCTGGGAGATGGATTGAGACCCGGCTCGATCGCGGACGCAAACGACGAAGCCCAGTTCGCCGAGCTGGACACGCTGGGCGAGCTGACGAAGATTGCGTGGAACCTAGACTGCCAGGTGATGATCGAAGGCCCGGGCCACGTTCCGATGCACTTGATCAAGGAAAACGTCGACCGCCAGCTCGAGGTTTGTCACGAGGCGCCGTTCTACACTCTGGGGCCTCTGGTAACCGACACTGCGCCTGGCTACGACCACATAACGTCGGCGATCGGCGCGGCTATGATTGGCTGGTTCGGCACGGCGATGCTCTGTTACGTAACTCCGAAAGAACACCTGGGACTGCCCGATAAGCAGGACGTCAAGGATGGAGTGATCGCCTACAAGATTGCCGCTCACGCGGCTGATCTGGCGAAGGGCCATCCGGGCGCACAGCTCCAGGATAACTCGCTGTCCAAAGCCCGATTTGAATTTCGATGGGAAGATCAGTTCAATCTTGCGCTCGATCCGCAGCTCGCGCAGGAGTATCACGACGAGACGCTGCCGCAGGAGGGAGCGAAGGTTGCGCACTTCTGTTCCATGTGCGGGCCTCACTTCTGCTCGATGAAGATCACGCAGGAGGTGAGAGACTACGCCGCCGCGCATCAGGTGAGCGAGGTCATCGCGCTCGAATCGGGTATGCGTGAGAAGGCTGAGGAGTTCAAGCAAGCGGGGGCGGAGATCTACACGAAGGCATAGTTTGCCCTGGGATGCGGTAGAGGGATCACGTCTGCAAGTCACTCAACCGTTCTTGCTAAAGCTCCGTCTCGCGTCTATCGTGTTGGCGAGGCAAGAATGGTCACCACTCTGCAGATTGAAGAGTTCTGTCGGAAGATCGCTCAGGATTTTCACCCGGAGCGTATCATTCTGTTCGGCTCTTGTGCATACGGCGAGCCATCCGCGGATTCTGACATCGACCTGCTCGTTATAATGCCTTTCGAAGGCGGCCAGTCAGAACAGGCCATTCGAATATTGAGCCGGTTGAACGTGCTGGCACCAATTGACCTTTTGGTGCGGACACCGAAACAGGTGCAAGAACGACTGTCTATGGGTGACCCTTTCATGCATGACATAGTAGAGCGAGGAAAAGTGATGTATGAAGCCTCTCACCCTGGAATGGATTGACAAGGCCGAAGGCGACTGGAATTCGGCGCAGCGAGAGCTGAGAGCACGAAAGTCTCCGAACTTCGACGCCGCTTGTTTTCACTCTCAGCAAGGTGCGGAAAAGTACCTAAAAGCTCGCCTGAGCGAAGCAGGGATCACATTCGGCAAGACCCACAACCTCATCGCGCTGCTTGCTTCAGTTTTAGCCGTGGAGCCTCGCTGGATCAGCTTGCAGCCGCAGTTGACTGCCCTGGAGGTTTACGCCGTTGCTTATCGCTATCCCGGCAACTCTGCTAGCAAGATCAATGCACGAGCAGCAGTAAAGGATTGTGGTGACGTTCCCAGGGAGGTCAGACTGTCGCTTGGCCTGCAGCCTTAAGTAGACAGGTGCATTTCTCTCGCGGATGAACAGAAGAGGCCGGCATGAGTCTCAAGTTCCACGACTACAACGGCACAGAGGTCCGGGTTCCCGATTCGGCCGCATTCGCCGAGATGGTCAGGACCAAACGAATCCTTCCAGACACGCTATTGTTCGATGATGAGACAGGTCTCTGGAAACGAGCCAGCGATTACCCCGAGTATTATTCCGCTTTGTCGAGCTCACAGAACGCCGCGGCCGCTTCTTATGGCGCGCCGGTTCTGAGCGGCCTTGCGTCGTTTGGTCAGCCTGAAGAAGAGGAAACTGGAAGGATATGGCCCTTGACCCTGGCCGTAGCCCTCTTGCTTGGGGCAATGGTCATTGTAGGCCTCACACTCATCGCGTATTCACGTTCACCAGTCGAAGCGCTAACGCGACTCCTGATCGTGATCGGCGGCGCCATGGCTGCAGCGGTGATCTCCTTCCTGGTCTGGTTGTTGCTCTTGAGAAACAGGAAGGACATGGGGCTGTTGTTCTTTTCGTGCAGCTTCCTGGTGATCGCTCTCGGGCACTACGCTCAGACTGCAAGAGAGGCGCGATCGCGAAAGATAGCCGTCGAAAGAGTCGGCGCAACGATGACGGAGCTTCTGAACGGAAATCGGGTTGAGGCATCCAGGATCGACGAAGACGTATATGGGTCCAGCACGCCATTTGTGAAACTCATGAGCGAATACTCTGCGCAGATCAGCGCTGACTTTGGAGAGATGAAGGCCGAGTTCGAAGCGCTGCACCTGGACCGCCTCCTCACATCGGAGACCTTGCAAGACGAGGCTCACATCGACGCCGGCCGCACGAAGCTAACTTCGATGTTCGAGATTCTCGACCGGTACGAGGACCGTTTTAGAACCAGACAGGATGATGTACCGAGCAGGGTCGCTGCCTCGGACATGTCGGAGTCAGAAAAACTCTCATTCATAGCGGGGTTCAACCGATCCAGGTCAGCAGGCGATCTTCAGTTAGCCGAGTTTTTTGAGATCGAGAGGGCCTTAGCGGAAAAGACCGACGAAACGCTCGAATTCGTTCGCAGCCGGCGGGGGAGGTATAGAACAGTCGGAAACTCGATTCAGTTCGCCTCCCGGCAGGACATTGAGCTTTACAACTCTCACTTGCAAGAGATCACTCTTCTTGCGGAAGAGGAATCGCGATGGCAAGCCAGGGCCCGAGATGCGAGTATGCGTGGGCTTAGCGAGTTCAAGAAGCTCGCCAAGTGAACCTGTCCAACAATCAAATGGAGTCAGAACTGACCGGCATAAGAGAACGCGTTCTCGTGTCATGGAGCGGCGGCAAAGATAGCTCCATGGCCCTCGAGGAGCTACTGAAAGATGGCCGCTACCAGGTCGCGGCCCTCCTCACGACAATGACGCGGGAGTCCGACTGCATCAGCATGCACGGCGTACGACGCGTGCTGCTCGAACGGCAGGCTGAGTCTCTGGGTTTTCCCCTGGAACAGGTTGTCATCCCCAAAAGCGCGAGCAATCAGGAGTACGAAGGCGCCCTGGAACGCGCTCTGGCAGCCTATCGAGAGGCTGGCATTGGATCCATGGTCTTCGGCGATCTTTTCCTCGAAGACATCAGGAACTACCGAGAAGAACTCTTCGGCCGGCTTGGTATGCGGCCGCTGTTCCCTCTTTGGAAGCGCGATACGCCGGCTCTGATAAACGACTTCATCACGAGAGGTTTCAAGGCCGTCGTCACTTGTGTCAACTCAAAGGCACTCGATAGCTCCTTCGCCGGCCGCGTCATTGACTCCGAATTTCTATTACGGCTTCCACCCGATGTAGATCCCTGCGGCGAGAACGGTGAGTTCCACACGTTCGTGTTCGACGGCCCGTTGTTCAAGGAGAAGAT
>DASYSA010000582.1:0-3527 GCA_036003885.1 Blastocatellia bacterium
TCGTGCGGAGCTTTTGCGCGCACCCGGCGAGCGTATAAGAGAGATTGCGGACGATCTCTTTGATAAGCACATCGCTCCGCGACTTCAATGATTGATCGAACCCAGATTAAAGCACTGAGAGATCTCATGGAAGTTGCAACCAGCCTGGACGTTCGAGTGATGCTGATAGACGCAGCAGCGAGGCTTCTTATGTTCGATTGGAAGCACGATTTGCCGCAATCGAGAACCACGAAAGACTGGGATCTTGCGGTGAAGCTTGAAAGCTGGGAGAAAGCGTTACTTTGGGATGATCAGCTCGTTTCGGGATGGCCTCAAAGCCTCTGCATGAATCGCACTCTGGCCGACGCAACGAGGTTTTTCCTGGAAGGCTCGCTCACAGAACCATCTCCAGGTAGGGTCTTATTACCTTTTCTACCCGACAGACACGCGCGTACTGCAGGAGGCGTTCAGCGCTGAAAGTCTTACCACGCCGATACAGCTTGAGCGCTTCTACAGCCGTGTCCAGGCCGATTTTGTTGTGGGATCCCACGTCCACGCGAGGTAGCGGAGCCCGCACTGCCGAACGCCACAACCCGGAACCGATCTCAGGGCGCTGTTGTCCTCACAGACGAGCGCCGGCGCGCAGACGCAGGGATAGATGATTTTGATCGTGTCGCCGCTCGTGGGACTAAGCTCCCAGCGCTTCCGCAACCGCCTCAGGTTTTTCCGCTGCAACCTTCAGAAGAGCTCGAGCTGGGCCTTCGGGGCTTCTCCGGCCCTGTTCCCAGTTCTGCAGTGTAGCCACGCTGACGCCGATCATCATGGCAAACTCAGACTGGGACTTTTTCAATTTGAGGCGAATCGATTTGATGTCCGCGGGCTTAAACTCGATAACTCGCCTTGCTTTCAACGCGCCCCGTCTGATTTTACCCGCCTGCTTCACACTGGTAGCCAGTTTGTCAAAATCCTGCTTTTTCATTTGAATTCCTCCCTCACCAGCCGACCTAAGATCTTAAGCTGCTCTTGAGACAGATCATCCTGCCGGCTTTTGGGATAGACCAGAAGCATGTAGATTGTCTCGCTTGGTCCGTCCCAGTAATAAATCCTCATACCGCCCGGCCGCTTCCAGCCGCTTGATCTCGGCCAGCACCGCCTAGTCCATCGCCGGCATCAGTACCTTTTGTGCATACTCGTTGTAGGCCGGGATACTCGCCATCATGTTGGAAATGATCAGGCCCTTGAGGTGCTGCTGGTATTTCAGCGCGTACTCCAGCCCGAGAATGCCGCCCCATGATTGGCCGAACAGGTAGAAGTTGTTTCGGGTCAGCCGCAGCGCCTCGCGGACCTGCTCGACTTCCTCGACGAATCTCGGCAGCTCCCATAACTCCGGCAGATCAGGCTGGTCGCTGAAGGATGAACCGAGCTGGTCGTAGTAGTAGTACTCGATTCCCGCCGCAGGGAAGTAGCTGTCAAACGCCTCCAGGTACTCGTGGTTTGCACCGGGCCCGCCGTGCAGCAGGAGCACCTTTATCCTGGGGTTGTTTCCAACCCGTTTGGTCCAGACGCGAAAGTTTCCCTTTGGCGTGGTCACCCCGATCATCTTGACGCCGCCGCTGAGGACATCGTCGCGGCCCGAATAATCCAGATAGCCTGCTTGAACTCCTTGTTGCGATTGAACTCCTTGTTGCGGCTGCGTGTCCCTGGCACACGCCTGCAGGACGAGCGCCACTGCCACGAGCATGCCGAGTCTTTTCATCTAACCTCCCAGTTATTCAGGCCTCGCTCTTCTCCCATTTCCAAAATCCCTGTCGCTGCACAAGTCCGTGAACCTACCGATTCTCCAAGAATTGATGGAGAATTCTAGGCGACTCCCTGTGCGTTACTCAGTCTTCGACGAACGACTTTAACCTGGCCAGGGCCTGATCCCACTGCTCGGAGACCAGCGCGAGGTATTCCTTCATTCCTTCAATCGGCTTTGGATCGAAATGGAACAGGCTCTCGCGACCGGAACGGACGCTGTGCACCACTCCTGCGCGCTCCAACACTCGAAGATGCTTGGTGATCGCCTGCCGTGTCAGTTGAGAGCCTTCCGTTAGCTGAGAGATTGAATTGGGTCCCCCGCCGCAGAGTTTCACAACCAGCCAAAGCCGTGTCTCATCTCCCAGCGCGGCAAATACCGGAGCATAGGCGTGCCGTTTGGCGGCGATGCTGCTACGGCCTTTGCGTGACATACTTCTCGATGTTCTTCATCTGCTCTGTCCAGCCGCCGTCATTCATCCGGAATGCTTCGAGGCGACGATCCTTGAGGATTTTATCGAAGCCGGACTCGGTGAGCAGAAGCAGCGTGCCACCGGGCGTCTTCTCCAGCCGGAATTCGACGAGCGTGGGAGTCTCCTTCGAGTAATCTATTTGGCTGTCGACCGCATAGGGGTGCCAGGTGAAGGAAAAGAGCCGTTCGGGCTCCATTTTCTGCACCACAGCTTCCCACTTCAAGTGTTCGTAGCCAGGATAAGTAATCCGGCCGCGCGAGACTTGACCGGGGACGAACGGGCCGTCCAGTTTGACGCGAAACCACTCGCCGAACTCGCGGTGATCGGTCAGCACGCGCCAGACTCGCGAAACCGGCGCCTTGATTTCGACACGCTTCTCAATACGGTTATCCATGTTTAAGCAACCTCCAGGTTGCATATTAACCTGGCCGGGCAAAAACAGCAACCATTTTGTTGCCCTTTCCGCCAGGCAGTCGCCCCAACCGGCCCCGCGCCCCCTTATCTAAGCAGTCCCTCATGTTGTCTAACTGCTTTCCGCCAGGCAGTTGCCCCCACCGGCCCCGCGCCGGTGGAGCAAAGGATTTTTCACTACAGGCGTTCGTGGTCAAGCTCAATGGCCCCCACCGGCGCAGGGCCGGTGGGGGCCGTTGATCTTGACCAGGAACGCCAATACCTTGGACTGCCTTCAAAGATTGAAGCCTGCTTGGATACATTGAATGGAGAAGAATGATCGAGCCAGGGCGCACTCGCGCCCGGGTTTCTTCGATGATCCTGCCTGAGTTGCTGGCTTTGTCAGGCTTGGAGTCAGGAGAGAAGCGGGCAAAAAATGCCTCTCACAGTTTTTGTTACGCAATTCACGAAGCGCCTCCGCAAATGGCGTTGACTCTCTCAAGCCTCCTTGATGTAATCGTTCTGATCCGGCAGTGAAATAAACAACCGCTGCCGTTTTTACTCCTTCCGAACGGGTGCACACATTGCCTGTCACGATTCAACGAAATACAAAGGAGGCTTGACCATGGCATCTAACCAGAAGATGAACCGCCGCGAGTTTCTGGCTCCTGTCGCCGCAACCGCCGCCCTGACCCTGGTTCCCAGGCACGTCCTCGGCGGGCCGGGATTTGTCCCGCCGAGCGACAAGATCACCCTGGCCTATATCGGATGCGGTACCCAAGGGCACCGGGAAGTGCTGCGGCTGCTGCCGAATCCGGAAGTGCAGATTGTCGCGGTCTGCGATCCGGAAAAGGACAACACCAACTATGTCGATTGGTCCCCCACCGG
>DASYSA010000583.1:0-13181 GCA_036003885.1 Blastocatellia bacterium
TTCGTTTCAACATTGGTGTCTCCTGGGTACGAGATCTCTATACCGATGAAGGTATTTCCTGGCAACGACCGAAACGGGCGGCCCTCCTTGCCGCCCTGAGTCGAACGCCATCACTCGTCAGCGGCGGCACGGAGGCCCGCCCGTAAAGGTTATCTTCAGCCTAGCGCTTTGCCGCCAGGCTCTTTTTCAAGACATCCATGATATCGACCACGTTGCCTTTCTGGCTCTCTGCTTCGTTCGTCTCCACTACATCCTTGCCACGCGAATGCTTCTTCTTCACCAGCTTCAGAAGCGCCTGCTTCTCTGCGTCCTGCACCTCCTTCGATAAGAGTCGCTTCTCTGTGCGTCTGTCTATAATCCTCTCGAATCCGCGTACCGCTGTCTTCGTTAATTTCGGGCTCCCGTGAAGGCCGACATCCTCGGGCGACCGCAACTCATCTGCGAAACGTAGCGTCTCAGCTCGGAGGATACCGTTGTCGGCGATGATGGCGACCAGATACTCCTTTCCACGCATCACAAAGGTCGCGATTCCTGCGCGATGGCTCTTCTCCATAATCTCAGCGAGTAGGTGATAAGCCTTCTCTGAGCCTCCTCCCGGGGTGAGGAAGTAGCCACGCTCGAAATAGATCTTTGGGATTGAATCCCGGTCTACAAATCGCCGCAAGTCGATATCGCGCGTCTTTTCAGGAGCAAGTCTCTCCAGTTCTTCATCGGTGACGACTACATATTTGCCCTTCTTGACTTCGTACCCGCGTATCATCTCGTCGTCGTCGAGGTCATGGCCCGTCTCCTCGGAATAGTAGCGCCGCTTGAGAGGCGTGCCATCCGCGCCGAGCATTCGAAGTGAAGCGCGATCGCTTCGAATGCCTGGATACAGATCGACCGGAACGCTGACAAGCCCGAACGTTATCGTTCCCGACCAGAAGGGACGAACGCTCATGTTGTTTTCTTCACGCTTTGAATGTGTTCGTTTAGGCAGCTTCTTTCTCCTTCTTTAAAGCGGCGATGCTCTTTGACAGTGCAGTGCTAAGCGAGGCAGTCGCGCGGTTCGATCGCACGGGGGCCAACCTCGGCGCCTTGCCCCTGGCCTTGCGTTCTATGAACTGCTCCACGCGGTTCCTATAGTCATCTTGAAAGTCAGAGGGGTTGAACTCACCGTCGAGCATGGCTACCAGTTGATTGGCCATGCTCAATTCTTTTTTGTCGATCTCGCGCCCGCGAGGCGCAGGCAGATCTTCGGCCTGAACGACTTCGTCCGGATGCCGCAGCGTGATGAGCATCAAGTTGCCATCTTCGGCCCGAAGAACGCCGAGGTAGCTCTTGCCGCGCATCACCCAATGGGCAACTCCCTGTTTATCCTGGTTGCCTAGAGCCTCGGCGAGAGCGAAGTACGCCTTTTCATCGCCATCCGGCCCTAGAAAGTACGGCCGGTCGTACAGTTGGCTGTCGATCTGCTCGGGCGAAATGAAATGCGCAATCTTGATTTCGCGCGAAGGCTCGGGGACGATCGCCTTCAGTTCGTCATCGTTCAGAATCACAAATGTGCCCGGATCGATTTCGTAACCTTTTCGGATCTCGGCGTTCGGAACCTCTTTCCCAGTCTCGGGATTTATCATGTGCTGTTTGACTCGCGACATCCGCTTTTTTTCGAGAATGTGGAATCGCACAGTCCGATCAACCACGGCGCTATATAATTTCACCCCAATTTGTGTCGAGCCAAGTTTGAGCTCGCCTTTCCAAATAGCTCGAGCGGACATCTCATTGCTCACTTTCTGAAGATATGCAGCTCACACACCGAAATCCGGCGTCATCTTCGTGCGCACAGATGGGGCAGCTTGGCACGTCGCAATCGACGCAGCGGTACTCCATCTCATAGACATACGTCTGAGCGCATGAAGGGCAGAACTCGCTGCCTTCTTCAAGCCACCAGGTCGATCTGAGTTGTGATTTCATATGTACTAACCGACTACATTACTTCAGCGGACTTGAACTAGTGGACTGTAACAGCGAATTCGATAGTGTCCGATAGAAAAACCCCTGCGCAAACAATCCAGCACTACTATCAATTCCACTGTTACAGACACTAGCTTATTTGGATTTATTGATTCTTCGTTGTCGCAGTCGCTCCTTTCTGTTTGCAAGATTTCTCGTGCTCACGCAAGTCCGACTGCGAATCGAATGACTCGCCGCATGTGGAGCACTTGTACATGGGCTGGTTACTTTGTGCCATCTCGCCTCCTTTCGTGAGATTGACTTTGCCAATCCCGATCTAACTCTGGAGCAATCTTCACTATCAAGAGAGCAAGTTTCACTGCGCCGGCTGGCGGCCGTGACGCTCTCAAGACTAATTGCACGCAAAAATCGTAGACCGGGAAGCGCGAGCACGGTGACACCCCTAACTCGTCGGAATATCCCAGTCTCCCTCCGGCAGCGGGAGGGAACGGTACTTTAACGCGCCCGTATCGAATGCACTCGATGTCTTGATTCGCATCACTTAAAGGCTGCGGTAGTACAGAATCACTCCCATCGCGTAACGATTAGAGGGCATAGGCCCTGCCTAAGAGAGAAAATGGCGCATACACCGGGACGGAATGCTCTTTGCTGCTTTAGCCCTGCGGAAAGCATTAGAGATCATAACGAATCGCCCTTTAGCCGGCGCGAAGCCGACTGGTAAAGGATGTGACAAAATGAAAACCGTTGTGGGGATACTGAGGTCGCGGTCGAATGCCGAATTGATGGCGGAGCGCCTTCGGACTATCGGCATAAAGAACGAAAACATCAATCTCCTGTCGCCGGAAACTTCTCCAGATGAGCTGGCTAAGGTTCCAACGACGGAGACTGAGCAGCCCGGCGTCGGGCCCGTCCTCGGCGGCGTAGTAGGCGTCGCCTTGGGCGCTGCAGGCGGGATGGGTCTCGGCACCGCGGTGGCCACGTTGCTTGTCCCCGGAGTTGGGCCGGTACTGGCTTTAGGACTTGCAGGCGCGGCGCTCCTCGGCGCCGGTGGCGCCGCCGGGGGAGCTGCCGTGGGCGCAGCCCTCGAGGACGCGATGGGTAGCGGCCTCCCGGTGGATGAGCTGTTTGTTTACGAAGACGCGCTGAGACAGGGACATACCGTAGTGATCGCGTTCGCTGATGATGATGCTCAAGCTGAACAGGCGCGCACAATCATGCAGGAGTCCGGAGCTGAGACAGTCGACGCGGCCCGAGAAGCCTGGTGGGTCGGCCTTCGCGATGATGAAAAGGCACACTACTCAGTGGAGAACCGGGACTTCGAGGAGCAGGAAAGAACTTACCGGCACGGCTACGAGGGAGCACTACACCCGGTTGTTCGCGGAAAGTCATACAGTGAAGCGGCCGGCCATCTGACCGCACTCTACCCGAAGGATCATAACGAGGATTCTTTCCGAAGGGGCTACGAGCGAGGTCGGAATCATTATCTGGAACTGCTCGGTCGACGCGTCGCACCGGGTACCAAAACTTCTGAAGACCATAAGGAGGCCAAGAATGCGAGTCAATGAAGTTATGACAGTTAATCCAACTTGCTGCATTCCGAGCGACAGCGCCAGAATGGCGGCGACCATAATGCGCGATCTCGATACCGGAATAGTGCCGATCGTCGAAAACGATGTGAATCGCAAGTTGATCGGAGTGGTGACCGATAGAGATCTCTGCATCGGCCTAATCTGCGGCAAGACAATCGGCGTGAGAGTGGAGCAACACCCCGCGGACACTCCAGTCGACGAGTTTATGACGACAAATGTGATCTGTTGCAAGGCTGAAGACAACATAGAGCAGGCGGTGAAGCTAATGAAGGAGAACCAGGTCCGACGCATCCTGGTCGTCGACAGTAAGAACGCCGTTAAAGGAATCGTCTCTATGGCGGATCTATTCCTTAGAGCGGACGTACCGCCCCGGGAGACCAGCGTAACGCTTAAGAGTATTTCCGAGCCGGCAGAAGAAGGCACTCGGCCGCGTACAGAGTCCGCTCAATCTGGAAAGTAGGCAACAAGTTCTGTTGGATCTGCAACCAGGGAGTAGTTGAGTCAACCACTCCCTGGTTGTGGATCAACCGTCGGAACAGATTGGTTGCCATCGGCGCCCGAAGCTTGCGGTGTCAGCTTCAGCGCTGAACCTCCGGTGTTTGGTGATTCCCGTCTTCAAAGATTTACACTCACTCCATTGAACAATTCCCCGGCGGCTTGACAGCGCGCTGAACGCCTGGCAACAATCGAAATCACGGTAGGCCGTGAAGCTAGAACAGGGGTGGCGAAAGGATTTGACCTCCATAGATACCAGCCTGCAATCAAAGGTAAAAGCTTCGCACGATACCCGGGATGCCTGGGCGCGCGAGGTTGTGAATTGGCACTTCAATCCGACTACAGGTTCTCCCTTCTGGCTGGAGTTCGCCCGGAGACTCGGCTGGGACCCGAGGCGCGAAATTAAGGGCTATGAGGACCTGTCGAAGTTCGGCCCGTTTCAAGATGACTGGCTGCGCGGCGGCCCCGTTCGCAGGTGGGTCCCGAAAGCGTACTCCCAAAAGCCGGTCTACGTCTTTGAGACCGGAGGAAGCACCGGCGTGCCCAAGTCCCGAATCAGCATCGAGGACTTTCGTATCGACTATGAAGCTTTCAGCGCAACGCTGCCGGATGAGGCTTTTCCGCCGGGCGCGGACTGGTTGATGCTCGGACCTTCCGGCCCGCGCAGATTGCGGCTTGCGATCGAGCATCTCGCACAGTTTCGCGGCGGCATCAGCTTCACTGTGGATCTCGACCCGCGCTGGGTTATCAAATTGATGAAGAGAAATCAGGGCGAGATGGCCGAGCTATACAAGCGGCACGTGATCGATCAGGGCCTCACGCTCTTGAAGGCTCACGACAACATCGAGTGCCTGTTCACCACGCCCAGGCTCCTGGAAGCGCTATGCGACCGGGTATCGCTCAAACGCATGGGCATCAAAGGCGTGTTTTGCGCCGGCACTGAGATAACCTCGCAGTTTCATCGCTTCGCCGTGGAAGAACTCCTGGATGGCGTGTATTTCGCGCCCACTTATGGAAACACCCTGATGGGCCTCGCCGTTCATAAACCGCGAGCACCAGAGGATAGCTACGACATTATCTACTATCCGCCGTCGCCGCGAGCGACGATCGAAGTAGTCGACCCCGACAATCCAGACCGAGTGGTCGACTACGGCGAGACCGGGAGAGTGCGACTCACGACGCTGACCCGGGAGTTCTTTATGCCGCGATTTCTGGAGCGCGACGAGGCGGAGCGAGAACCGCCGTGCGATCTTTACCCCTGGGATGGCGTCCGTAACGTCCGGCCTTTCTCGAGACTTCAGGCAAAAGTAGTGGAAGGAGTCTATTGAGGAAATTCGAAATTCGAAATTCGAAATTCGAAATGCATTCATGAGGATCGTTCATATCACCGCCGGCGCCGCGGCAATGTACTGCGGCAGTTGTCTGAGGGACAACGCGCTTGCCGCCGAACTCCTTTCGCGGGGGCACGACGTCACGCTGGTGCCTATCTACACGCCGACTCTGACGGATGAAGACAACGTCAGTCAGGATCGCGTCTTCTTCGGCGGCATAAGCGTCTATCTCGAACAACACTCGGCCCTGTTCCGCCACACTCCCTGGCTCGTAGACAGGCTCTGGGATTCCTCGCTCGCCTTGAAGCTCGCCGCTCGGAGGTCGATACCGGTCAACCCTCGCCTGCTGGGCGAGCTGACAGTCTCGATGCTCAAAGGCGAGGACGGCTTCCAACGAAAGGAGCTTCTGAAGCTCATTTCGTGGCTCAAGAGCGAAGCGCCGCCCGACCTCGTGACGATTCCCAACGCACTGCTAATCAGTCTTGCCGGGCCCATCCGGAAAGCCCTGGATCGCCCGGTCAGTTGCACTCTTCAAGGCGAAGACCTCTTCCTCGCAGGTCTCCAGGAACCCTACAGGACCGATTCTCTCGAATTGATGCGGTCGCAGGTGAGATCCGTCGACATGTTCGTCTCGGTTAGCCACTACTACGCGGAATTCATGTCGGCCCATCTGGGGATTCCGGCCGGCAAGGTCGAAACTGTTCCGCTTGGGATCAATCTCGAAGGCTACGAACGAATCGAGAGGCCTGCCTCGCGGCCATTCACTATAGGCTTCTTCGCCCGCGTTGCTCCTGAGAAGGGGTTGCACCTCTTGTGCGAGGCATACCATCGCCTGCGAGAGCGCGGGGAACTTAAAGGCGCAAGGCTCGAGGTCGCCGGCTACCTGGCGCCCGAGCACAAGCCCTATCTGCAGGGCATCGAGCGGCAGATGCGTGAATGGGGTTTAGCCGACGAGTTTCACTATCGGGGCGTGCTCGACCGCCGAGAGAAGATCGAGTTTCTTCAGGGCCTTGATGTGCTGTCAGTGCCGGCAATCTACGATGAACCAAAAGGTCTCTTCCTGCTCGAAGCAATGGCGTGTGGCGTGCCGGTGGTGCAACCCCGGCGCGGCGCGTTTACCGAGGTGCTCGACCGCACGGGTGGCGGGATCCTTGTCCAACCTGATGACCCGGACAGCCTGGCGGAGGGACTCCTTCGATTGGCGGGCGACTCGGATTTAGCGCGGGAACTTGGACATTGTGGCTACGATGGAGTTCGTGAATACTACAGCGCTGCGAAGATGGCTGACCGTGCGATCGAAGTGTACGGGAAATTCGAAATGCGAAATGCGAAATGCGAAATTGTCGTAGGTTAAGGATTGTCAGTATGGGTCAAGTTTTTGCGAACGCTTTCCGTGTAGATCGGGTTTCGAAGTCAGTTCCGTACTCTGGGGGATTACGAGTTCCGAATGGGCAATTTCGCATTTCGCATTTCGCATTTCGCATTCCTCAATTTCGCATTTCGCAATTCGCATTTCGCATTTCCCCAAGGGGTTCGCTTTGCTCGAGATAATCGACCTCACCAAAGACTACCCAACTCCGCGAGGTCCTCTTCCGATTCTCTCCAACATCTCTCTGTCGCTCTCTCGTGGCGATGCGGTTTCGATTGTCGGGCCCTCGGGCAGCGGCAAGAGCACTCTGCTCTACATCCTCGGCGCGCTCGAGCCGCCCACCTCAGGCAGCGTGAGTCTCGAAGGCCGAAATCCATTCGATCTCGACGAGCGAGCCCTGGCAGCATTCAGGAACAAGCAGATCGGATTCATATTTCAGGACCATTGTTTACTCCCTCAGTGCTCGGTAATCGAGAACGTTCTGACACCGACGCTGGTTGCCGCAAAGAATGGCGACTACGTCGATAGAGCCAGAACGCTACTCGACCAGGTCGGCCTGACTGAACGCCTGGATCATCGCCCCGCGGAATTGTCGGGAGGCGAGAAACAACGCGTCGCGCTTGCCCGGGCCCTGATAATGGAGCCTCTCCTCTTGCTCTGCGATGAGCCCACAGGCAACCTGGATCACGCTTCGGGTGAGGTGGTGGCCTCGCTGTTGCTTGAACTGCACGCGAAACAGCAGACGATCTTGTTCGTCGTGACTCACAACAGAGACCTGGCGGCTAGATTTCCTACCAGATTCGATCTTGTCGATCGACAGCTTCAGCGCCTGTGATGCAGATCTCCACCCTAATCAAACGCAACCTCACGCACTACTGGCGCACCAATCTGGCGGTCGTCCTCGGAGTCGGCGCGGCGGTCGCCGTCCTTGCGGGAGCCCTGCTGGTTGGGGATTCGGTGCGAGCAAGCCTTCGCGATCTCTTCCTCGACCGCCTCGGCCGAACTGCTGACGTCATCTCGGCGGCCGGCTTCTTTCGTGAGAGATTGGCTGATGACGTTGTGTCGAACGCAAGCTTCACCAAACGATTCGAAGCTTCGTGTGCCCTGATCGCCCTTGAAGCTGTAGTGACCCATGACAAGAGCGGAAATCGCGCTTCGCACGTGCAGGTGTATGGCGTGGATGAACGTTTCTGGAGGTTCCACGGCCGCGACCGCGCGCCATCCGATCTGGGCGATCGTGAGATCCTTGTGGGCGAGGACCTGGCGCGAGAATTGGGATGCGTCCCTGAAGAGAGCCTCCTGATCAGAGTCGAGAAGCCTTCAGCTATTCCTGCCGAATCTCTTCACGGCCGCAAAGAGGATGTAGGACGTACGATCCGTCTGACTATTCGCGATGTTCTGCCGGCATCCGCGATGGGAGAGTTCTCGATTCGCCCTCAGCAGGGTGCCGTTCGCGCGGTCTTCGTTTCGCTCAAGCGGCTGCAGAAAGATCTGGAGCAACCAGGTAAGGTCAACACGATTCTCATCAGCGAACGCGGAGACGACGACTCACAACCCGCGCCTCAGTTGCTCGAAGCCGCCGTCAGAGAGACATTTACGCTTGAAGACCTCGGCATCAAACTGAGGACGCTCGACAAGCAGCACTGTCTCTCGTTCGAGAGTGAAAGCGGGTTGATCGGCGACAACCTCGCCGATATCGCGCGAGTGACGGCGAATGATCTGGGCATGAATCCGTCGTCGATCTTCACATATCTGGCCAACAGCATTCGAGCGCGAGGTCGTGAAGTCCCCTACTCGCTGGTCACGGCGATGGACGATCGGACGCTCGGCGAACTTCGGCCAGGGATCACTTCTCAGGCATCGGCCCTATCGCCTATAGTGCTGAACGACTGGGCGGCGCGAGATCTCGGGGTCCGCGAGGGCGATCCAATCGAGCTCGAGTACTATGTCTGGCTGCCGGAAGGTCGCCTGGATACACGCGGCGCGGAGTTTCGATTGGCCGGAATTACTCCAGTCGCCGGGGCCGCGGCAGACCGCGATCTGGCGCCCGATTATCCTGGGATCACTGAGACCGAGAGCTTCGCCGACTGGGATCCGCCGTTTCCGATAGACCTGAATCGCGTTCGCCCTCAAGACGAGAAGTACTGGCACGACTACCGCACGACTCCGAAGGCATTCATCCCGCTCGCGAAAGGACAGGAGCTCTGGCAATCGCGATTCGGCAGGCTCACTTCGATCCGGCTCTTTCCCGCAGAGAGCAGCGATCTCCGGGTGGCACTCACAGCCTACAGCGGGAGGCTAAAGGGCAAACTGGACCCGATTCAGAGTGGTCTTTCTGTTCACTCGGTGAAGGCGCAGGGATTGGACGCATCGCGCGGCGCGACTGACTTCGGTGAGTACTTCGTATACTTCAGCTTCTTTCTGGTGGTGTCGGCATTGCTGCTGACCGCTCTGTTCTTCAGGCTGGGCGTCGAGCAGAGATCACGGGAGATCGGCCTGCTCGAGGCCGTGGGATTCCCGGGCACGCGGATTCGGCGGCTTTTCATTCTCGAAGGCATGATACTTGCGACGGCCGGAGGAGTCGTAGGCGTGCTAGGCGCACTTATCTATGGTTGGCTGATGATGCTTGGATTGCGGACGTGGTGGGTCGATGCAGTGGGCACCACGCTGTTGACGCTTCACGTCTCACCTGTTTCTCTGGCGTACGGCTTCGCGGGCGGCATCATCACGGCCGTTGGCTGCATTGTTGTAACACTGAGAGGCCTCAGAATGGTTTCGCCTCGCAGCCTGCTCGCGGGATCGCTGGAGAGGAAGAAGGGGAAATTCGAAATTCGAAATTCGAAATTCGAAATTCTTTCCCTTCTTGCCATTGTCTTCACTCTTCTCGGCATCCTGCTTCTCTCGCTGGCGGGAGTGAAAGTCATCGGTCAGGTTGCGGGTTTCTTCGGCGCCGGCACCTCGTTGTTGATAGCGCTCCTCTGTTTTCAATCGCTGTGGCTTCGCCGAGATCGGAGGCGCCTTATCGAAAGGAGCGGTTTGTGGCCGGTCTCGAAGCTCGGCTTGAGGAACGCCACGACCCGGCCGGGACGAAGCGTTCTCTGTGTCGCACTCATCGCTTCGGCTACTTTCGTGATCGTCGCCGTCGACGCATTCAGACGTGACAGCCCTCGCAATCTCACAGACAAGCGCTCCGGTGGAGGAGGGTTCCCGCTGATGGCCGAGTCACTCCTTCCGATAGCCCACGACCCCAACAGCGAAGCTGGAAGAGAGGCGCTCAACATTTCGGCAGATACGAGCCCATCGCTCAGAGATGTACACATCGAGAGGTTCCGCGTCCGTATCGGAGATGATGCGAGCTGCCTGAACCTGTATCAGCCTGCCAGCCCGACAATACTGGCTCCCACAGCCGATTTCGTGGCGAGCGGACGCTTCTCGTTTCAGGAGTCGCTGGCAGCCAACGACCAGGAGAAACACAACCCCTGGCTGCTGCTGGACCGGGAACTCGAAGACGGAGTGGTGCCGGTGATCGCAGACGCGAACTCGATGACCTACGTTCTTCACCTCAAGGTGGGCGATGAGTTCATTCTCAACAGGAACGGCGGCCGGAGTAGATTGCGGCTCGTGGCCGCGCTGTCCGACAGCATCTTCCAGAGCGAGCTATTGATCTCTGAGAAGAACTTCCTGCGACTGTTTCCCGACGAAGAGGGCTATCGGTTCTTCTTGATCGACGCGGAACCTGCTCTATCATCAGATGTCGCTCGAAGCCTGGAAGACCGGCTCTCGGATTTCGGGTTCGACGTGACCTCCACCAATGAGCGGCTCGCGAGCTTTCATCGCGTCGAAAACACCTATCTCTCCACGTTTCAGGCGTTGGGAGGGCTTGGCCTGATTCTGGGCACCCTGGGTTTGGCAGCGGTGTTGATGCGCAACGCTCTCGAGCGGCGCAAAGAGCTGGCGCTGCTACGAGCTGTTGGCTATGACCGCTCGGACTTCAGATTTATGATCCTGGCCGAGAACGCATCACTGCTTATATCCGGGCTTATGACGGGAACCGTCTGTGCTCTTCTGGCAATAGCGCCCGCGTTCGTTTCTCGTGGCGGGCATCTGCCGTTCGGGAACATTGTATTGTTGCTGATGGTGGTGTTGGTAACCGGGTTCCTGGCGTCGCTGATTGCTACTCGAGCTGCGTTGCGTTCACCCTTGCTGTCCGCCCTTCGATCTGAGTGAGCGCACTTGGTAGGCCCTGGGTAGAGCCTGGGTACGCACGCTTCCAGCGTGCTGACCTTGCGGGTGGACAACGTTAACCGGATACTGGCTGGCGGATGCGCACTCTGGAAGCGTGCGTTCTGGAGTTTGAACATTTCCCCGAAGGGGATTCGTCCTCCAGCCCAGGGTTGCCGTACTCGGCTAACCTGGGAAGAGCGCGAGTTCCCCAACCCCAACGGGGTTGCGCCCAATCCTCCAGCGTCTGCCGATCCAGCGGATTAGATTCTTTCGAATCGATACCGTTCATTGAGTTCCTGGCACCTTGCACGCGGAGCAAAGGCGCAACCCCGTTGGGGTTGCGAGGTTCCATCGCTGCGGTTTCCCAAGGTAGCTGAGTACAGCAACCTTGGGCTTCGGGCCGCAACCACTTCGTGGTTGACGCGCACGCTGGAAGCGTGCGTCTGGAGTTTGGACATTCTAGTCTCAAGTATCAGCGTACAGAATGAGGTTTTTGGCGAAGTTATGATTCAAGAAGGACGAAAGAGACGCTTCGTTGCAGTCACGGCGCAGCAGTGTGACCATGTCCAAAATCGAAGCGCGCTTCGAATCAGTCCTACCCCACTTTGGGTGCGGCAGGTAATCAGTCGTGCGACCAGGTCCGAACGCTCGCAACGTCGCCAACATCAAGAGGCTATAAGAAGCTACCGCCAACGCAGGATGACGTGGCACGGATTGCTCAGAACGAACCTGCGCTTGCCCTACCCCGAGAAGGTCCTTCTCGTCGCGATGATTCACCTCGATCTGCCATCTATCGAAGCAGGCCTGAACCAGGAGCTTGATAGGAGAATTCAGGTCGGTCGACAGAAAATACGCGGGGTCCCGGTAGTTGGCTCGCGAGCGCTTCGACAACTTGTAAGGCACCGGCGCGATCACGATCAGGCGCAATTGCTTAGTCCCGGCTCCGCGCTTCCACAAGACGCCTTTCATCTCTTTGTATCTCACAAATCGGAACTTGCCGCCGATATAAACCCGCAGGCGCTGCCATGGAGTATTTTGCTTGCGCACCTCCTCGGGAGTGAATGTCTGCAGGTCGTATTTGCGACGACCGCCAACAGGAGCAGGCATGCACAGGCTGGCGTCCTTGCGGCAGCGCGCAACAAGCTCGGTGCGATCCAGCTTGGCCTTAAACAACGTCCTGTTACAGAAGCTGCCATCGCCAACCATCAGCAACAAACGATCATTGCCACCACGTCGGTCGAGGCTGGAGCGCAAGCCTCGAATTTCTTCCAGCGCCTGAGTCGACAGGTTGTTCTCCTTCTGCAACTGGCGATAGGTCTTGAGCTGTTGGTCGGTTGCGCGCTTGCCGGGCTTCTTGAGCGCCGGCGCTTCCTGAAATCGGACCGGGAAGCCTCGCGGCGGAAAGTCGCCTTCCAGGTAATGTGGAAACAACATCGACACCTGCAGGAAGCGGAGTCCTTTGATCAGATTCACATGAAACGGAGGGGACAGGGGGTCGCGATGCCACGAAACACCTTTGATCTTCCTGCCGGTCTTTTTAAGTTTGGTGTCGTCCATAGCTGCCACGACAGGCCTTTTCGGGTAGCGATCCAGGTACTCATCGATCACTGGATCGAACAACCGCTCCGGTTTCCAGCGAGAACGAGAGAACATCTTATAATCGGCGCTCCAGTCACAGTCGGTGCGGCCCAGAGCGCCAAGGGCGCGCGAGATGGTGCGGCGTCCAAACACGCACGGCAAAGCGATGGCATGTTCAATGGCACGTTCGAGGGTTCGCTGTTGAGGGAACGCGCCAGTCCACCCGGCGTTGAGGAGGGAGTGAAACTGTTGAATCAACATGCCTACTCACCTCCTTTGAGACCAAAGACATTCTTATCGGTGCGCACGAAGCGGTCGCCCCGATTCACCTTCTTAACCAAGGTGGAGACGATGGACTCACGATCGAGTTTGAGACCGTACAACTTCTCGACGCGCTCAATGATGTCCGAGACATGGAGGGGCTTGCCGGCTCGCTTGAGTACGTCATGGACCATCCCGATCTGGGACGTACCTTTGCGTGCCGCCCTGGGCTCGGCTGGACCTGAGCGCAAACGCTTAACGGCTTTGAGTTGGGCCTCCAGGGAGACCTCGATAGCGTGCAGCACAGCGGCCTCGATTTCATCTTTCTGCATGACGGTATTCTCCTTTGCAGCCCCGGCCGGGCTGCGACCTCAACGGGTA
>DASYSA010000584.1:0-3382 GCA_036003885.1 Blastocatellia bacterium
GGTGGAGAGCTGAGACGCCATATGCCGCGGACGACGACTACGTTTTTGCCAGCCTGCAAATGAAGGGAAGGCAGCCGTACTGGATGGGCCGGATCATGCAGTATTTCATCAAGCCGGTTGCCGCTCGCGCGGGCATTGCGATCAAGGGCTGGCATACGTTGCGCCACAGCTACACGACGCTGTTACGCCAAAACAACAACGACCCCAAGGTAGTGCAAGGACTGCTGCGTTGGGCCTCACCGAAGATGATGAACGTGTACGACCAGGCAGTCGCTCCGGAAAAGCGTATAGCGCACGAAGAACTTCTACGGAAGCTGACTCAACGTACCGTCAAACGTACCGCGGACGACACCATTTTTGTAAGTGCTTGAAAGATTTGGCGTCCCCGACGGGATTTGAACCCGTGTTACCGCCGTGAAAGAACCCGGTTAACAGATAACTGATTGAAAATACGCGACGCGGGTGGCTCCCAAAAGCGTGTTTAGTAGTGGTTGGCACGGGTTCGTGGACCATGATTGGACCATAGTTCTGGATAGCAGAGTTAACAAATTTCTCGAATAATCGGATGCGAACTACCGAAAGTGCTTTGGCACTCCAACCCGTTACCCGAAATGTGCTGAAGACATCGCCGCTTGACGGCAACAGTGAGTGCTCGACGCATCCTACCGTGGCATTGGCTGTCTCCACCATGCGTGCGCAAGTGAGTACCACAGTCCATTCGTCGGCAGTTGGAACCTTCTCGATGCCGGGGGAAAGGATTCGATGGGATGCCAGAGAGAGCGGGGACAGAAGGTCGATGTTCCGAGGCGGAAGATCACTTCAGCAAAGTGACGGAAACGACACGCCCGTCGAGGTATACGTTTCCGTCAATTCCACGCTCAAAAACCAACGTTGTCGGAGCATCTGTTTCTGGAAGCTCGTGAGCCTCCACCCAATAAGCAAGATAAAAGTCTATCTCCGGCCCGAGGCCTTCCTCTCTATTAGAAAGCACGCGAGTTACTACCCCCTGTCGTTCTGGCGAAGGGTTGTCGGACGATAAATTGAACTTGAAACGTTGCCCTACCCTAATTTCGGATTGCATTTGAACTCCTCGTATATTCTCAGCTTCTGATGACTAGTGCACAGTGGCATCACTGAAATGCCGATTTTCACTCACCAACGCTAGCGGCTAGCGGTGCCTCGTTCCGACAGCCCAGCATTCTGGGAAGTTAGGGGCAAGACAAGGTCGCTCGCTTTGGCCTTCTCGTAGCCCGAGAATCGTCTTGACGTGCCGCGAGCTCATGACCCCTGCCCTAGCGACAGATGTCTCAACCAGATCACTGCTGCCACCCTCCCCCCAGTGCTCGATACAGTTGGACCAAGCTGCGAAATTCGTCACCTCGTGCAACTGCGAGTGAAAGTTCGGCGCCGTAAAGCGATCTCTGGCCATCCAGAACTTCCAGGTATGTCGTAGTTCCTCCTTTATAACGAAGAGTGGAGATGCGAACCGATTCCTTAAGGTCAGCAACGGTGTCCTGCTGGCGAACGCGGACTTGATGCAGCTTGTCATAGCCAATTAGCGCGTCTGAGACATCGCCAAAGGCACGTTGGATGGTTTGACGGTAAGCAATTAAAGCTTGTTGGTGCTGAAACTCGGCAAGATGCAGATTCCCGCGCAGAGCCCCTCCGGTGAAAATGGGCTCGGCGACCTGTGCACCATAGGACCAGATTCCGATTTGGGTGGGAAACAGGCCGGTAAAGGCAGAGCTTCGTCCGAAGGAACCTCCTCCTGATCCAGTCAATGCTATCTGCGGAAAGAACTGCGCCTTGGCGACCCCGATTTCAGCGTTGGCTGCAATCAGGATCTGCTCCGCTTCACGAATGTCTGGACGCCGCTCGATGAGTGATGATGGCAAGCCAGGAGGCACTTCGGGCGGAAGTTCTTGAGCGACCAAGCTGAGCCCACGCGGCACACCATTCGGATAATTCCCAAGGAGAATATTGATGGCATCTTCTTCCTGGCCGATTGCGCGCTCCAAATTTGGGATGTCAGTGTTCGCAGTGTCCAGGACCTGCTGCGCCTGCAAGACATCAAGCTTCGTGGCGACGCCGTGCTCAAGGCGGAGCTTCGTCAGCTTGACCGAATCCGTTTGTGTGGTGACTGTTTCGTGCGTTATCAGCAGCTGCTGGTCCAGCTGTAGAAGGGTGAAATAGTGGTTCGCGACATCGCTGACCAGTGTCAAAACAACCGCCTGTCTCGCATCGTCGGTAGCCAACAGCTCAGCGCGAGCAGCCTCGGTGGCGCGCCGTAAGCGGCCGAAGAAATCCAGCTGAAACGCAGCATCTCCGACAATAGTAAGAAAATTGTATTTCGACTGGAAGGTATTGTCCTTACCGCCATTGAAATTGGCGCCAACCCCTACTTGGGGAAAGAGGCTGGAACGCGTGACCGCAACCTGAGCGCGCGCAGCGTTAATTCGTTCGGTAGCAATTTCCAGATCATAATTTTGCTTAAGCGCCGTCCGGATCAACTCCTGCAGTCTGGGATCCTTGAATACCCGCCACCAAGGCAAGTCGGCATAAGACGCTGATTGAGCCTTGATCTGCGGATTGTCCGCCAGATCACGAAATGTGTTTGGCGCCTGTACAACTGGTCGATGATACTTCGGCCCCACCACGCAAGCGCTCAGAAAGGCTGAACACAAGACAGCGGCAATCGAATGTTTAATTCTCGCGTTAGAGCGCATGTTCAATCTCCTGTAGCAGGTGAAGAAGCCGGCAGTGTCCCGGACACGGGTTCCTTGCCCGAGCTCGACCATTTCTCGACGGCGTAGAAGATCGCGGGTACGAAGAAAATGCCGATAACGCTGGCAGCCACCATCCCGCCGATAACCGTGGTTCCTAGAATCTGACGCGCCACCGCTCCCGCACCAGTCGCAGTCCAGAGAGGAATACATCCGAATACAAAAGCAAAGGAGGTCATCAGGATTGGTCGCAGGCGGAGCCTCGCGCCTTCCAGCGCCGAGTCTATAAGCGGCTTGCCGTTATCAAATTCACCTTTCGCAAACTCCACGATCAGAATTGCGTTCTTGGCGGCCAATCCAATAAGCATGACTAACCCGATCTGCGAATAAACGTCATTTTCAATCTGGACCAAATAAGGCGGCAAGAACCACCCAAGTACCACACGACGTAACCATAGGATCGCAAAGGCTCCAAACACCGCTACAGGTGTGCTAAGCAAGACGCTGAAGGGCAGCGACCAGCTTTCGTAAAGTGCCGCCAGAATCAGGAACACAAACAGCAGGGATAGGCCGAAAACGACCGAGGGCGGCACGCCTTGCCTTGCCTGTTGTTCCTGGAAGGAGATGCCCGAGTAATCAAAACCCATTTCACGGGGCAT
>DASYSA010000585.1:0-2984 GCA_036003885.1 Blastocatellia bacterium
GACTGTGATGGCGACCAAGATGCCCTTCGTTGGAAGGGGTTGAGAGGCCGATAGACTCAGCCCCGAGGGCCCGTAGCTCAGTTGGTTAGAGCGGCCGACTCATAATCGGCTGGTCGGTGGATCGAGGCCACCCGGGCCCACCGGATTCCGAATTCAAATCCCGCCCGCAGCGCCAGCGACAAGGCTCAGCGTCGCCGGTTTGACTGCAACCTTGACTGTAACGCGAGAGAAAAAAGCGACCTGGCTCCTAATGCATGACGACCGTCATGTGTCAAAGATGAGCAGATGAAGCCGGATAAGGGGATAGGACCCGACCCGATGCCGGTCGTTCACATCTCGGCCTTTCCCCGAGTCCTAACGAGCCGGGCACTGCTGTCTGGAGAAGCGATGCCGGCGGACTGGAAAAACGCCAACTGAAGCGGGCACCCGTGACCGACACCACCGCTGTGGTCCCGCCGATAACGGCCCATTTTTCGGACCTGCAACGCCACAACGCCGTTTGACTACATGGGGGGGAAGGCAAGCATCGTCGCTACGACTGCCGAGCCAGAGTGGCGGGATTACGTAGTGGCGACCAAGGATCGACAGGTACTAAGCGGCTGGATTCACGCACCCTAAGAAACCGGCTCCTTGGGACTATTCTGAAGCCGGGAAGCTCGGACGCCGGTTTTCGAAGGGGAGTGCCGAAATGTCGAAAGTCCTTTTGTCCGCGCTCGTCGCTTTGTGCCTCGGCTCCGTGTCGTGTGGATCGACTGGAAATCCAAAGCCCGGCCTCGAGTCTTCGCCCGAAGCGTCTGTGCCGGCTGGGCCGGCTGTCGATCACACCGTCCTCGTTGTCACTGGCACCGGCTATCAGACAACCCAGCCGTTCAAGATCCCGTCGTCTGAATTCACGCTGACCTGGACGCTGACCGGTGATGCCACCTACGGGAGCGCTTCGTTCTTCGTCTACAACTCCAAGGGCGATCGAGTCGACGAGGTTCTGGATTCGAAGCCTGGGACCGATTCTTCAACCGTCCACGAAGGAAAGGATGTCTTCTTCATTGAGATCCTGGACGCCAACGCCTCCTACAAGCTCACGGTGAGCGCCAAGTATCCGGGTCCGGATCAGGTTTTCACGCTGCCCGCAATGTCCCCCGTCACGAAGGTGAGCGGCTCGGGCAGCAAGTCATCGCCGACGTTCCACATCACCGGCGACATCTGGCGGATCACCGTGCAGAGCGGTAAGCCGTCGAAGTACACATCAGTGACTGCTTACGTGCAGAAGTCAGGCGCGGATTCCAGCCTTTCGCAGGCGAGCGTCGAAGGCGCTCAGGGCGGGTCCAAAGTAATCAGCTATGTGTACGAAGGCCCTGGCGACTACTACATCAAGGTCCTGAGCGCGAACACGACCTGGACGGTGACGGTCGAGCAGACCAGCTCTTAGGCGGGGCTGAGGTACTCCAGCAAAATTTCCGGGGCAATTTCTGAACAGACTGAGCTAGCGTTTCCCCGGGGATGGCCGGGGTAACAGTTCTACTCGGGGCGGGCGCCGCAGTTGAGGCTGGAATGCCAACCTCCGAAGGGATGATTGACACGTTTGAGATCGCGTGGATTGATCAGGTGTGGGCCGGCAGGCGGCGGCATTCTGTTCGGGATCTGCGGAGGAGTTGTCGGCGGAATGGCGTTCGGGCCGCCGCGCTGGGTATCGTGGCTCGCCGACCGTATCGAAGAGGTCCAGGCTGACGAGCCGCCCGTTTGGTATTCGCATGCGCTTGGGGTCTTCAGGCGCATCGTCGATGTATTCCGATGACGACCCTTTTTGGTACTAGACGCTGGCAACGCGTGTTGGATGCACGAAAGCAATCACGGGAGGCGATCGGCAGTGAGGTGTTACGGGCGACTGTTCGATGCGCCGCCCGCCCGCAAAGCCCGCCTACCCCTCAGCACAAGTCCGCCTACCCTGGCAGCGATGCTTCCCTGGTTTGTGCTCTGGCCATTTTTCGCCGCGGCCCGCGCTATTGACGAGCGATACCCACGCCGAGCTCTTGCCATTTGCCAATTTGTTGCGTCGCACACTGTCGGGGCCACGTCGGCCGGCGGTCAACGCCTGAATGCGGCCGCTCAAGTAGACGAAGCGACCATCTGGGGACGTTTGGGGGACCAGGGCCGCAGTCTTGCCATCAACGACGGCGTGATCAGGGCCTACGGACGGTCCCTCGACAATAAGCTGCGTCAACACGTCGCCTGGGCGACGGTCAACAAGGGCTGGGATCTGATCGAGAGTGATCGGAGCCTTGAAGCCATTGAAGTGTATGAATCGCTGAGCGAGCGTCTTCCTCGTGACATGCCGTTCTTAGAACCCTTGGCCCAAGGCCTCATGAATTGGGCGGCGGCGCTCGACAAACTGGGACGGCATTCCGAGGAAAAGGAGGTATACGGCAGGATCCAAGACCTGCTCGCTGGTACCCAAGATGATTCGACGTCGCGTCATCTCGCGTGGGCGTTCCTGAACAAGGGAATCACGCTCGCCAGCGAGCGCGATTTCGAAGCGGCGATTGCCATGTACGACGTTGTCCTCAGACGGTGGTGGACACCAAGCGTCTCAGCCGACACTCCCACGCGCATGCACGAGGCGATGGCCGCCGCCCTCCGTCATCGATCCGCTGCGCTTGCCGATTCGGGCCATCCGGAAGCAGCGATCGCTGACGCCGATCGCGCGGTGAATCGATATCTCGGTGCTGGTGACAAAGGCATCGAGGAAGAGGTCGCGTGGGCGCTCCTCACCAAAGGCGTCGCGCTGGAGGCGCTCGGCCGCAAATCCGAAGCCCGGCTCACATACGACGCCCTTGTGAATAGGTACCGCCGCTCTTCAGGCGAGCAGGTCCGCATAGCTTTGGGGTCCGCGCGCCGGCTCCGAGAAGGATTGGAGAACTCAGGCTGAGCCCGCCGTCTCTGACTGGACTGCCTCCATGCGGTCGGCTGCCTCGCGCTGCAGCGCCGGC
>DASYSA010000586.1:0-9412 GCA_036003885.1 Blastocatellia bacterium
CTTCGGTGGCGGTATTCGTCCCGGGATCAAGTTCCAGATACCTGGTCAGAGCAGCCTGACCCTCCGCTTCTCTTCCAAGTTTCAGAAGCGCATAGCCGAGGTTGTAATAGACCTTGACCAGCTTGCCGCTGCTGAGTTCGATAGCGCGATTGAATGCGGCAACCGCCTCTTCAAGCGTCTTCTTGTCGTCCTGGAGATAGATGCTGACGCCGAGCGCGTTGTTGAGCTCGGCTTCATTGTCAGGCTTGAGAGCAATCGTCTGCTTGTAGGCGATTGCCGCGTCTTTGTACTTCCCGCTTGCGAAATACGACTGCGCTATGAAGTTGAAGCACTCAACACACTGTCCGTTCTTCAACGCGGCGGCCTTCCGGAACTCCTTGACTGCGCCGTCAACGTCGCCGTCGTTCATGAGAACCCGGCCCTTCGTGAGCGCCTGATGAAATTCATCCTGGTCTTCCATCGCAGGGTTTCGAAAGGTCTCCTGTTTCGATTGCTGCTGCGGACCATAGGCCCTTTGTGCCGGCCCGCTCAACGACCAACCCAGAATAAACGACAGGCAAAGTAACAGAACTCTTTTCATTACGCTCACCTCAAGATGACTTGCGTCACTTCAGCTTCAACTCCAGACCCGAATCGGTCCTGGATTGCTTGCTTAGTCGCGCCGCTTCGAAGGTCAACCCACCTTCCTGGGCAACTTCCGCCGGCACCAGAAAGAACAGAATCCCATCGCGCGAATCGCCCGGTCCAAGCGGGGACTCAGTATCGAGCGCGTAGGACTTGAAGTCGTTCAAAGACCGCTTGTACCCATCCTTGCTATAGAGTGAGAGCTCGTAGAATGACAGTAAGCGCTTATACGCGCGGCGCACGTCGACCACTTGGAAGCGTTTGCCGGCTGCAGACTTGACTCCGAATTTCGCTCTCTTCAACTCGAGCGCGTCCGCACCGTTGTTCTTCACCCTGATACGCAGCGGATAGACTCCCGCCTGAATCAGATTGGCGTCGAAGACTTCAAACAAGTAGTCCTCATCGGTTATCGGTTCAGCTTGTATCCCCACGCCATCGATCTGGCCCGAGGCCCGATAGTCCGACTTACTCAGACTCGGCCGCGGCTTGACGTTAAACGGCTTTCCGCCGCAACCCGCCAACGTCCCTGCGAGGACTCCAGTCATGGCCAGGAGCGCTGAACCGGCCATTCCATGGGTTCGATTTGGGCTGAGCCGATTAGCGGTGGCAGATGCGGCAACCCTCAGTGCACTCGCAAACAACATTGAGGTGATCCTAAGTCAGCCGCCCCGGAGTGTCAACTTGGGAGGAAGGATCTAGGATCTAGGATTTAGGATCTAGGATACGGAGGCGATTGTACCTGACGCGTGGATTCTAGATCCTAAATCCTAGATTATCCTAGATCCTAAATCCTAGATCCTAAATCCTAGAGATCCTTCCCAACTTGCTACTCTCTCGACGCACATGTAAACTGATTCTTTTTCAGATGGCAGCGCAAAGTAGCGATGAGATAGTCATGGAGGTTCTCTCATCGTACAGCAGGATAACGTGATGCGATGGGGCAAAGATCATGATACGACCATACAAAGGCATTGAGCCGAAAATAGCCGCAACCGCATTTATCGAGTCCAGCGCTCAAATAATCGGCGATGTTCACATCGGAGAACATTCGAGCGTCTGGTTCAACTGCGTCATCCGCGGCGACGTCTACCACATCCGGATTGGGCACAATACGAATGTCCAGGACGGCACCGTCATACACGTAACCAATGGTCTTTACCCGACCATAATCGGCAGCTTTGTGACCATCGGACATGGAGCGGTGCTTCACGGCTGTACAGTCAAGGATCGCTCGCTAATAGGCGTCGGCGCCATTGTGCTCGATGATGTGACTATCGGAGAAGAGTCGTTCATCGCCGCCGGATCTCTGGTTACACCGGGCACAGTGATACCGCCCCGATCCATGGTGATGGGCTCACCCGCGCGGGTTCGCCGCGAAGTTACAGAGGAAGAGATCGCGCGCATCGATCAGCACTGGAAGAACTATATCGAGTACAAGAACACCTATCTGTCCGAGGCGGCAGCGAAGTGGAGTGCTGGGTCCTGAGACATCGCTCAAAGTCGGCACACACAGCTCAAACCCAGAATTGAAATGATAAGCAAGGTCCGAGGTACACAAGACATTCTTCCCGCTCGCTTCGCCGAAAAGGTCGACGCACAGGTCGAACGCTGGATGGTGGTAGAAGCTGCGGCGCGCGAGGTCTTTCAGCTCTATGGCTTCGCGGAGATTCGCACGCCGATCATCGAACGCACCGAACTTTTCGAACGCGGCGTTGGGGCCGACACCGACGTGAACAAAGAGATGTACACCTTCGCGGACGGAGAGGGAGAATCGATATCGCTCAGACCCGAATCCACGGCTCCCGTAGTTCGGGCTTATAACGAGCATGGCTTGTTCAACCAGCCCGGCCTGACCAAGCTCTTCTACATCGGCCCGCAGTTTCGGCGCGAGCGGCCTCAAAAAGGGCGGTACCGGCAGTTCTCACAGATCGGCGTCGAGGTGCTGGGTCAGAGCGATGATCCCGCAATCGAGGCAGAAGTCATCGAGATGCTCGACACCTACCTGAAGCGTCTGGGCATTACTGATTCCGACCTGTTGATAAACTCGATCGGCGACGCCAACTGCCGGCCCGCGTACATTGAAAGCTTGAAGGGCGCCATCAAGTCGAGGCTCGGCGACCTCTGTTCGAACTGCAACCAGCGATACGAGTCGAATCCTTTGCGGGTGCTCGACTGTAAAGAGGAGTCGTGCCAGCAAGTGCTCAATGAGCTGCCGGCGATTACCGACATGCTTTGCGAGCCGTGCCGCACTCACTTCGACTCTTTTCGGGCAATGCTCGACGAACGCGGCATCAAGTACACGATTACGCCGCGGCTGGTGCGGGGTCTCGACTATTACATGCGCACGGCATTCGAGATTACCGGATCACAACTGGGCGCCCAGAATACGATAGTGGGCGGAGGGCGCTACGATGGGTTGTCCGAGATGCTGGGCGGCCGCCCGATGAAGGGCTTCGGCTTCGCCTTCGGAGTCGAGCGCATGGTCTTGAGCATACCCGAAACGAGCGTGAACCCTCGAGCAACCGCGCCGGCTGTCTATATCGCCTATATAGGTGACGAGGCGAGGAGGCACTCGTTTGCGCTTGCGCGCCGGCTCCGCGCCGCGGGTGTAAGCCTGGTCGTGGACCTCGAGGGGCGCAAGCTGAAGAAGTCGCTCGCAGTGGCCAACAGTCTCGGCTCTCGATTCGCCCTCATAGTCGGGGACGATGAGATCAAGACCGGCGCCTACGTCCTGCGCGACATGGCAAGCGGTGAGCAAAGAGACTTGCGGGAAACCGAACTCATAGAATATCTAAAGGAGCGATGAACGGTGACCGATGAGCATTTGAATCGTTGACTCGTTCATCACTTCATCTCTCATCGTTCGGCATTTACCATGTTAGACACCCTGGGAAACCTGAGACGAACTCACTACAGCGGCGAGCTTCGCCCCGAGCACGCCGGCGAAAAAGTTACTCTGATGGGCTGGGTTCACCGGCGCCGCGATTTCGGTCCACTCACCTTCATCGACCTGCGCGACCGGGAAGGGGTCGTTCAGGTCGTCTTCGATGAAGAGAAGGGCGCCGCCGTCCATCGCCGGGCGAAGGAACTCCGAGGCGAGTACGTCGTTGTGATCGTCGGCAAAGTCGTGATGCGCGACAAGGACAAGGTCAACCAGAATATCAAGAGCGGCCGCGTGGAGATCATTGCCCAGGAGCTGTTCATTCTGAATGAAGCAAAGACTCCGCCGTTCGAGATGGACACGCCGAAAGCCAGCGAGGACGTCAGGCTCAAGTACCGCTATCTCGACCTGCGCCGCACGAAGATGCAGCAGAACATTCAACTGCGCCACCGCGCGGGGTTCACCGTTCGCCGCTACCTGGATGAGCACGGGTTCTTCGAGATCGAAACTCCAATGATGATCAAGTCGACGCCGGAAGGCGCCCGCGACTACATAGTCCCGAGCCGGCTTTCACCGGGAAATTTTTACGCATTGCCCCAGTCCCCACAGATCTTCAAGCAACTGCTGATGGTGTCGGGTTTTGACAAGTACTTTCAGATCGTACGGTGTTTCCGGGACGAGGACCTTCGCGCCGACCGTCAGCCTGAGTTCACCCAGATAGATGTCGAGATGAGCTTCGTCCGTCCCGACGACGTCTTCAAAGTCCTGGAGCCGATGATCGTGGAGGTCTTTCGCCTGATCGACGTGAAGGTCGAGACGCCGTTCCCTCGCCTCACCTACGACGAAGCCATGCGGCGTTACGGTTCTGATAAACCGGACACGAGATTCGGCCTGGAGCTTGTGGATCTGTCGACAGAGCTTGCGGGAACGGAGTTCGCGCCCTACAAAGCGGCCCTCGAATCAGGCGGGCAGGTAAAGGCGATCAACGTGAAGGGCGGCTCCAGGTATTCGCGCAAAACGCTGGACGAGCTCACGGAGGTCGCCAAACGCTTCGGCGCATCCGGGGTAGCGTGGATCAAGTCATCCGAGTCGAGCGGGATTTCATCATCCCTCTCGAAGGCGCTGGGTGAAGCAAAAGTCACAGAACTGGCTGCCAGTGCCGCTTTCGAGACCGGCGACTGCGTTCTGATTATCAGCGGAAAGCCTGCCACCGTCGCCGCGTCGCTCAGCGCGCTTCGGCTCGAAGTGGGCCAGCGCGAAGGGTTGATCGATCAAAACAGATTCAACTTCCTGTGGGTTACGGAATTCCCGATGTACGAGTACCACGAAGACGATGGGCGGTACTACCCGATGCACCATCCATTCACCAGTCCGCGCGACGAGGACATCGACAAACTTGAATCGGATCCGGCAGCCGTGCGCGCCAAGGCATATGACATGGTTCTGAATGGAGTGGAGCTTGGCAGCGGTTCGATACGAATTCACTCGCGCGAGATGCAGAGCCGGATATTTCGGGGGCTGGGTCTGTCGGAGGATGAGGCACGCGCGAAGTTCGGATTCCTGCTCGACGCGTTCGAGTACGGAACACCTCCTCATGGCGGCTTTGCCTTTGGCTTCGACCGGCTGGTGATGCTGCTGGCCAGGGAGAACTCGATACGCGAAGTCATCGCATTTCCAAAGACTACCAGCGCCACTGACCTGATGATAGATTCGCCCGGCCCCGTGTCGGCTGAACAGCTCCGCGAACTGCACATAAAGATTGCTGAGTAGTGTGCGAAACGCGTTTCGCGTTCCCAGTTTCGCGTTCCCAGTTTCGGGTTTAGCGTTCCTCGCTCCTCGCTTTTGCGTTTACCGAACGCGAAACCCGAAACCCGAAACGCATACGGAGGCTGGCAAATGACGGTTACCCATGATCCCAGGCACAATCACGGCCACCATCATTCAGGGCACCATCAGAATCTCTCACGGCGAAAGATTCTGATGGGAATGGGAGCTGCAGCCCTGGCGGCTGCTGCCCCCGACGTTTCTCTTGGATCTCTTCTGCAGCCTGCGCCGCGCGCATGGAGCCAGAACGCGGCGGGTGGTTCTCTGTTTAAAATTCAGCGGGTGACTGATGGGGTCTATGCGGCAATTGCGCGGCCGGCTGCGATGATCAATTGCAATGCGGCGATAATCGTCGGATCGGACGAGGCCTTAGTCGTTGACGCTCACTCGAAACCGTCGGCCGCCCGGGCGCTGATTCGCCAGATTCGCGCCGAGGTGACCGACCGGCCCGTTCGCTACGTAGTCAACAGTCACTTCCACTGGGACCACGCGCAGGGCAATCTGGCCTACCCTGAAGCCTACGGCGCCCAGACTCAGATCGTCTCTTCGACCGGTACGCGCGAATGGCTTGAACGCGAAGGCGTAAAACGGTTGCGCGAGTCTCTTGATTCGCTTCCCAAACAGATCGCAGATCTGAAGAAGCAAGTCGCCTCAGCAAAGAAGGACGCCGACCGAAAGTTGCTTGCCGCTCAGGTTGCCGAGTTGGAAGCCTACCTCCGGGAGATGACTCCACCCGAGAAACAGATCAAGCTGCCGACGCTCACATTCGAGCGGCGGCTCGTGATGCACCAGGGCGGCCATGAGGTGCATCTGCTGTTCCTCGGGCGTGGCCACACGGCTGGCGATGTTGTTGTCTACTTGCCGGGAGAGAAGGCGGTCGCCACCGGCGATTTGATGCACAGCGTCTTGCCATACATGGCCGACGGTTATCCGGACGATTGGTCGCGCACCCTCACCACCCTCGAGGGTCTCGATTTCGACCATGTAGTGTCAGGACATGGTTCGGTGCAGCAAGGCAAAGCGGTACTGCGGTTCTTCCGGAGTTACATCGATGAACTCAATGAAAATGTATCGCGCGGCGTCGAGCGAGGCACGATCCTGGCGGAGGTTCAGAAAGCTCTTGTTCCGGAGCGGTTGAAATCGCTTGCGGCCGAGCAGGTCACCCGACTCGGGCGCGAAGTGGAGGCTGCGTTTGGGCCGGTCACCAACCCCGCTGAGCGACTCAAGGGAAGCGTCGCCGCAAACGTTGCCGACGTCTACAACTACTACTTCAAGAGCCGAAAATAGGATTTAGGAGATAGGATCTAGGATTAAGAATTGGTAGTCCGAGATACTAGCTAGATCCTAAATCTTAGATCCTAAATCCTAGATCCTATCTCCTACGGGTTTGCGTTGACTGTTCCGTAGTAGACACGCTTCAATGAGACCACCATCGGAAAGTTCGTCTGCGCCTGAACGGTAGGTAGCCCTGTCGGGCCTCCAGTGTCTACAACATAACCGGGATAGAACGGCGGTGACTGGCCATTGTCATATCGGGCGTCCCACTTGCCCTTATACATGTACCCGTGCCACTGGCCGTCGAACACTCCGAGGTTATCGTAGTTACTCGACTGCGCGCCGCCAACAAGATTGAAGTTGCCGCGATTCGGGTTCCTCGTGTAGTTCTGGACATCGGACCTGATGCGACCGCCAAAAGGCCTGCCGTCGGCTCCAACTATCGGCTGGCCGTCGCTGTCTTTCAGTTCGAACGCCGCAATCGAGGCATGCACCGTGAGATCATTAGGCGCGCGGCCGTCCGAGGGAATGTTGATGTTGCCGCCGGAGGCGAAGATTCCCAGGACGTTCTTCGCATCCTGGTTGATTGGATCCCCTGAAGCGTTGGCCACGGGTGTTTCATAAGTCAGGTCGCCGGTCAGCGTAACGCTCCCCCCGGACACAGGAGCCCTGGGGTTTCCGCTCGGGTGTCCACCTGCGGTTACGGTCACTGCGAAGTTCGAATCGATTGCCGGTATCGCCTGACCGTGAGAATCTCGTCCCGGGCCGTGAAGCCCGTTCACATCCCCGTACACATAGATTGACGCGGCAGAGCGACTGTCCGTCTTAGCGAGCGAGCGGTCGAGCGGAATGCCCCTCAGCGTGCGAGTCCCATTGCCGCCATCGACGGTTGTGGTGCCGGCATCTATGTCGATCACCACCACTGTAGTCTGATTACCCTGCCTGATCCTTATCGTCTGGCGATTACCGGAGGCATCGGCGCTCAGGGTCACCTCATCGGCCGTTCCCATAACGTATATGCCGCTCCCGGTGAGGGCCTCACCATCGCTCGGCACATAGACACCTTGTTTCAATGTTGGTGTAGTCGAGAGCGGATCCACAGCCTTCTCCAAGCCCGTGTTGATATCAGTCGCGGAACGCAGGACTTGATGGAGCTCGCCATCGGTTGGGGCTCCTGCCGACAGGGTAAACCCTCCATCGAGAACCGCGCGGGCCTGATCGAAAGCATTTCCGGCCGTAGGAACCGGAGGAACACCACGCTCAAATCCCGCGAGGAATTTCGGAGCGACCAGCACTCCGTCCACCACCTCGGAATCCGCGTCTACAGGCGCCGGAGGATCTCCTGCGCCGTAGCGATAGAAGCTCGCGCTCTGATAAGACTGGCTAACGTGACCGCGAAAACTTGGCGCATCCTCACCGCCCGCCGTACTCCAAAATCCAAGACGCTGGTTTGAGTGCACGCGTCCGGCAAACCGGTCGCCGGGCCCCAATCCCTGATAGATGAAGGGCCCTTCCGGGTTGTACGGATCAAACTTGTCGAGGAACATTGCATACTCTGAAAAACTCCCCACGCGCAGTCCACCACCATCGGATTTGACGAGCAGCTTGAAATTGATCACGCCCTCTTCAACCAGAGTGACCATCCCATTCAAGCCCTGGATACCTTCCCCGACTGACTCGAGCGAGTAGGAGACTGAATACGGTTCGACCTGGCCGAGTTGAGGGTAGGCCGGATTCACGGGCTTGACGCGACTGCCGATGTGGGTCGGATTGTTGTCGCCTGCCGGATAAGGCACCAGAAAATCCTTAATCTTGACCTTGGTTCGGTAGGCTGACAGGTTTGGAAAATCTTCTCTCTTGTTGAGCAACTTCTCGGCCGTCACAATGAAGGCCTCGCGGTTGAGAGTTGGGGAGCCGGGAACGATGACAGGCGGGTTTGGGATTGAAGCGAGCACGAACTCATCGGTCCGCAGGACGCGATTCAGGTTGTTGACTCCTGCCTCGGCCGCGTAGAAGCCGCTCATCATATTCTTATAGTTGGACGTGATGAATTTATCGGATACGGAAGTGAAGGTAACCGCGAGACCGAGCATCAAGAGCAGCGACATTATAAGCAGCACCGAGATCAGGGCTATTCCCCGCTCGTTCCTGCCTGGAACTGTCCGCCCGGACTCCCTCACGCCCCGACTACCCCCGTTGAATCTTAGCCGGCTCAACAACGCTCTCACACCGATAGCAGCTTGCATGCGCATAAAGTCGTCTCCAACAGGTCGGGTTCAAGGGGCGCTCGAGGCCTTCCCGTCGTCACCCTTTGACCCGTCATTAACCGTCCCCCGAGTCTGGTCGCTAGAACTTCGGCGCCGGGTTCAACCGCTGGCCCAGCTTTGGTGGCGCGCCGATGTGCCTGGTAACGTGGTTATAGCCGCCGTTCGTAAAGCCTGTCCCGTTACGGGATCCTGAACCACCTGCGTTGCCCGAAGCGGAACCGTATCCGCTTCGGCCGTTGCCGGGGTTGGATCCACCACCGCCAAAGGGTCCATCGCCTCCAAAGCCATCCCCGTTTCCAGTGCCTCCGTTCCCTCCTGGTCCACCGTTCGCACCCAAACCAGGGGTGCCGTTGCCGGTTGCGGACCCGAACGCATCGCCACCGGGAATTCGTCTCGGCCTTATGACGCTCGCCATGGTAACGAGACGCTCAGCGTTCTTATCGCCAGCGATCTCTGTTCGGCCGGTCAAGGTAACTTCGACTGCGACAGTGCTGTTCTCGCGCGCCAGGCTCTGGCTGGTCACCCATTTTCCATCCAGGTC
>DASYSA010000587.1:0-8082 GCA_036003885.1 Blastocatellia bacterium
GTTGTGCTCCTTCTAGCGCTATCGATCACAATATGGTTGATCGCCAGCCGAAAGCGAGGACAGATCTCGAATGCGTAATAAGTGAGACCGTCGTTCTACTCAACCATCCGCTGGGATTTGAATTTGGCCCGGCCGATTTACTGGTCGCTTTGACATTGGGAGGGTTCCATTGATCCTACCGGCGCTTTAGTGGCTGGTGGCTCGGACGAGGTGGCCTCTCTGCGTATCGTTTTGCTACTTTTCGACGCGCGCGACGATGCACCGCGGTGGGTCTGACGAGTGGCCGCATATGTTCGTGGGCGATCCGATAGATCCAGGCAGCGAATAGACTATCAAGATTGAATAGAGCGGCGGCTTTGACCCGCTTATCTCTTACTTCGAGATTAAATTCTTCCACTTTGGGAACCTCCCGTGGAGGCGTCTTGATTGTACCGTGTTCTGCATCGGTGGTCCTTTCCGCTAGGATGTGAGCTTCCGGCAAGGGTGCGTGACTCGGCGAAGCGGAAGGTAGTACCTTGCTGGCAAGCGAAAAAAGGAAGCTCAGTTATCGAACCAACTGCGGCAGCTCGGAGGCCGAATGGAGGAGTGGCGCAAGAGACACACTCCACGTAGACGGTTGCCTGAGGAGATATGGGAGGCCGCCGGGTCATTTCGTCCATCTGATTGGCCTTTCAATTGGCCCACCTAAGTGATTGAGTTTCCTAACGAGGCATCAATATCATCTCGTCTCTGTTATCTGAGGTTGGTTGCGCTCTTTTTGCGCAACCAACCGGTCGGTTGCTACTTTTTTTGCGCAACAAAGTTTGCCCCGTCACCGAAGGCAGCGATTCCGTTTGTTAGGCGGTCTGCTGCTTCGAATCGGTCTGCTCGCTCCAGGGCCTTGCATACTGCCACTGCCGACGCTTGCTCCAAAGGTACCCTCTGTAGCCTCCAGCCCAAGGGCGCGGCCCTTGTGCGAGTTGGGGTGATCCGACATCCTCGATCTCAGGGATTGGACCGCTGCCGGTTCTCGACCTCTCGAATCGCGCGGTGTGGAACAGAGATGTGCGCGAGCAGTTTTGCCCGTGCTAATCTGTCGCTGGAGTTAAAACGCGTTTGGTTTTGGCGCTCCAATCTCAGAATGGAGGTGACAGTGATGAAGAGGGGTTTGCTCTTAGTGTTGATTGTCTGCGGCGCTTCTCTTGCAACCCGCGCGCAGGAAGCCGGCGGCAGCGTCTATGGCAAGACGGGTCGGAGAACAAGCGGCGTCGTATTGGGCAATCTTACGACGGTTGATGCGAAGGATTCTGTGGCTGCTTACTATGTCGAAGCCAATGTGTTGGTGAATGTGAGAGCCGACGAATATATGGCGGTCTTCGGGCTCGCCCAGGAGGGCGCCTCAGTTATAGACGGCAGTCAGAAGATAGAGGTGCAATTGAAACAGTTCACTGCGGCGTTAGAGGGCCTGGGCGTAAAGAGCAACGATGTCTTCATCGACTTCATCGCGCAGAACAGAATCTATGACTACGTCACCACCGGGAGTGCGGTCACGGAAAAGCTGTCCGGGTTCGAGGTGAAGAAGAACGTCGCCGTGCGCTACAAAGACAAAACACTTTTGGAGAAGATGCTCGCTGCTGCTTCCAGAGCCGGCATCTTCGACCTGATCAAAGTCGATTATGTCGTGAGCGATATGAACCGCGTGCGCGACCGGTTGATGGATGAAGCGGCTAAGGTCATCAAGAAGAAGGAAGAGAGCTACGCACGATTGCTGAACATCAAGCTGCGCCCTCAGGCGGTGTTTCAGGAGAGGTACAACGCCTTCTTTCCTTCCGACATGTATGCTTCATACACTGCGTTTGAGGCGGGCAAGTTGGTTGATTATCGCTCTAACTCGAATGTCACGCAGAAGCGCAAGACCAGCACCTTCTATTTCAATCCTCTCAGCGTTAGCTAATTCGATTCAGTCATCGATCCGGCAGACGTAGAGCCTATCGTGCAGTGCACGCTGTACCTCAAGGTGAAATACGCGTTGGCTCAATAACGACCAAGCGGCAGCCACGAATTACACGAATTGCGCGAATTGACACGAATCATTCGTGATCATCCGTGCAATTCGTGGCTGCCCCTTGTCCCGCATTGGGTGGCCGATCTTGGGAAGGTCATTCCCGCAAGCGCACAGAAGTCAGACTTCGCCTTCACCAGAAATACTCCAGGACATTGTTTGCCTGCTACTTGCCCGCGCGGCGTGCCACCAGGATCGACCCGGCGGTTGCCCTCAGACGCGAGTAGGTGTTGGGCCTGGGAGCGCAACCGCCATTCTCAGTGAAGGACAAAAACGGAACACGCCTTTCGAATCGAACTCGGTTCTGGGCGGTAATTGTGGGGATGTGGCGTCCGCTTGTTAACTTCCACTCGTGGGAAATTGAGTCCCAAACGCGGACATACTACCTCCAGATCTGAGGGAGCAGCTTTTGTGGGAAGCGGCGCTTTTTCGCGCAGTTAGGCTCAACTGATGGTTGTGGTACGCCGATTGGCTGATGAGTTCGGATTGTCCTTTGTCACTGGTCATTCGTCATCAGGTAAACGACCATTCACCAGAGACAAATGACAAGTGACCAGTGACAAAGGACAAAGGACAAGGCCTTGGTCTTATTGGTTCGTTCGCGATGACCCGGCTTCTTTCGGGGTTGCTCTATGATCTGAGTGCCACCGATTCCGCCACTTTCGCCGTGATCTCGGTGATTCTGGTGGTAGTAGCTCTGGCTGCCTGCTTTATACCAGCTCGCCGCGCGAGCAGAGTGAACCCGATGGTTTCGCTCAGATACGAGTAGGAAATTCGAAATGCGAAATTCGAAATGCGAAATTGCCGAGGCAATCCCAAATTGTCATTTCGCATTTCGCATTTCCTCTTGGGGTGAACTGATGAACGAGACGTGGCGGGACTTGAGATATGGACTCCGGACGCTGATCAAGAGTCCGGGCTTTACGGCGATTGCTGTTTTAGTCCTGGCGGCCGGCATCGGCGCCAATACCGCGATATTCAGCGTTGTGAACGGAGTATTGCTGCGCCCACTCCCTTTCAAAGATCCCGACAAGCTGGTGATGATCAGAGATCTGCAGCCGCCGTTGGATGAAACCCCGATGGACTACGACGAGTTCCGCGACTGGCGGCAGCAGGGCCAGCTCTTCGAGGAAGTCTCAGGGTTCTTCAACGCGAGTTATACCTTGACTGGTTCAGGGGAACCAGAAGAACTCAAGTGTGTCCGCGCCTCCGCGAATCTGTTTCCCATGCTCGGCGTTGCGCCGGCGTTGGGACGCGCCTTCTTGCCCGATGAAGAGCTGGCGACAAGTGAGCCGGTTGCGATGATAAGTTCTGGTTTGTGGCAGCGGATCTTTGCCGGAAGATCCGATTGCATAGGTGAGACGCTGAAGTTGAGCGATAGGGTCTACACCGTTGTGGGCGTCTTGCCGAGCACATTTCGCGGTGCGCTGCCGGGCAACCTTCAGGCTGTAGGCGCGCCTGATGTGTGGATCCCTCTTCGGCTCCGGGCTCCGCCGTCCGGACTCCACTTCCTCACGGTTCTCGCAAGGCTCCAGCCGGGACTGGACATCCGGAACGCGGGCCCCGAGATTGAGGCAGCTTCTGCTCGAATCCAGCAAGAGAGGTCGACCAATCACACCGTGAAGCTGGTCAAGCCACGGGACTACATCACCGGCGCCGCGCGCCCCGCCTTGCTGATATTGCTGGGAGCAGTGTGCTTCGTGCTGCTCATCGCCTGTGCGAACGTCGCCAGCCTGCTGATGGCTCGCACGGCAGGTCGCCGTAAAGAGATTGCTATCCGCCTCGCTCTCGGCGCGAGCCGCTGGCGCCTGGTAAGACAAATGCTCACAGAGAGCCTTCTGCTCGGAAGCCTCGGCAGCCTGGCTGGTCTGTTGATCGCCTCATGGGGTGTCGATCTCCTGGTTTTTACAGGCCGCACCATCATCCCCCGCGTAGACGAGATCAAGATTGACGCCTCAGTCCTGGCTTTTACGTTGGGGATCTCGCTGTTGAGCGGAGTCCTGTTCGGATTAGCGCCGGCGCTGCAGTGCATCAGAGCAGACTTGCAGGCGACGCTCAAGGAAGGCGCGAGGGGTGCGATAACTTTCGAGCGGCATCGACTCCGAAGCCTTCTGGTGATAGCGGAGGTCGGCCTTTCCCTGGTGCTGCTGGTGGGGGCGGGGCTATTGATCCGAAGCTTCGAACGCGTGGTGGCCCAGGATAAAGGCTTCGACCCGAGTCGGCTACTCACGGCAGACTTGAGTCTTTCACAAAGCAAGTACGAGAAGATCGAGCAGCAATCCCTTTTCATCCAGCAAACCCTGGAGCGAGTCCGGGCAATTCCAGGTGTCGAAGCCTCAGGAGCAATCAGCAACATCCCGCTGGGCGGCGGAGGCACAAACGGCGACATCGGAATCGAGGGCAAGACCTTTCCGCCCGATTCTGCAGCAGTGGCAGAAAAACGAATAGCGAGCGCCGGCTATTTCGAAACTGCCCGAATACGCTTGATCGCTGGGCGCTATTTCACCGAACGTGATGTCCCAGGGACTCCACAGGTCGCAATTATCAACGAGGCGCTGGCTCGGACTTTTTTCCCGGGCGAAGATCCAATCGGCAAGCGCATTGACTTTCGATGGGACACGACCGGCTTGCAGGAGATCGTTGGGGTGGTAGCCGACGTGAAGCACTACGCGTTGGACACGCCGGTCCTGCCGGAGGTGTACGTTCCTTTCGCACAACGCCCGTCGCGCGGGACCACTATCGTGATTCGCTCGCGCATTGACCCCGCGAGTCTTGTTGGAGTTGTGCGCCAGCAGATATTTGAGTTGGACAAAGGTCAAGCAGTGTCCAATGTGCGAACGATGGAGCAGATAGTTTCCGAATCGGTTGCCTCGCGTCGACTGTCGATGTCATTGCTGGCGGGATTCGCGGTAGTAGCCTTGCTGCTGGCGTCGATGGGTCTTTACGGAACTCTCTCCTATTCCGTCGCGCAGCGCACCCAGGAGATAGGCATCCGCTCTGCAATGGGTGCCCAGCCTGGCGATATCTTCAAGCTGGTAGTCGGGCACGGCATGAAACTGACCCTGGCCGGGATCGGATTCGGACTGGTAGGTTCGCTTGCCCTCACTAAGCTCCTGGCCACCTTTTTGTTCGGTGTGAGTGCGAGCGATCCAGTCACCTATGCCGGAGTCGCAGTGCTGCTGCTCGGCATAACATTACTGGCTTGCTACGTTCCGGCGCGCCGAGCCAGCAAGGTCGATCCGATCGTCGCTTTGCGATATGAGTAGTGGTCCGTTGTCAGTTGTCCGTTGTCCGTGGCAGTAACTGATTGGAAAACGGGCAACGGACAACGGACAAATGACCAAGGACGAGTGACAATTGACAATCTTTCAAGATCTGCGTTATTCGGTGCGAGTGCTGTTGAAGAGTCCGGGCTTCACGGCGGTGGCAGCCCTGTCAATCGCGCTTGGCATCGGCGCCAATACAGCCGTGTTCAGCCTCGTCAACGCAGTGCTGTTCAAACCGCTGCCAGTCGACCACCCGGAACAACTGGCTGCGCTCTACACGATGGAGCCGAGCTCTTCTTATCCGGACGCGTTCTCCTACCCCGACTACCTCGACTATCGCGACCGCAACGAAGTCTTTTCTGATCTGGTCGGACATTACGGCGTACAGCTGAGTCTGGCGAATAGCGGCGGTCAACCCGAATTAATATGGGGCGAACTCGTGACCGGTAATTATTTCACCGGCCTCGGGGTCAAAGCCGCCGCGGGGCGCACCTTCACCGGCGAGGATGACCAGCAGCCTGGCGCGTCTCCGGTAGCCGTGTTGAGCTACAGCTTTTGGCAGCGGCGCTTCGGCGGTGATCCGCAGGTAATCGGGAAGACTCTCAAATTGAACGGCCACGATTACACCGTGACCGGGGTGGCCTCTTTCGGGTTTTCGGGCACTCGCTTTCTCGGCTTCATTCCGGACATCTGGGTGCCGATGATGATGCGTGACCAGGTGCTGGGTGGTGGGGATGAGTGGATGAGCCGGCGCGGCAATCACTGGATGAACGTCAACGGCCGCATGAAGCCCGGCGTGACCATTGCGAAGGCCTCCTCCGCAATGAGCACCGTCGCAAGCCAGCTCGAACAGGCCTACCCGGAGACGAACCGCAATGTCTCGATCAAGATCATACCGGGCGGCACGAAGACTCAGCCGCTGCCCGGCGGCGACAATTTCATTCCGTTCGTTTCGGCCCTGCTGATGTTCGTAGTTGGGCTTGTGTTGTTGATTGCCTGTGCCAACGTTGCCAACCTGCTGCTCGCTCGTGCCAGCGTGCGGAGGCGCGAGATTGCAATCCGGTTGGCACTAGGGGCAAGCCGCTGGCGCTTGATTCGGCAGTTACTGACTGAGAGTGTTTTGATTTCGCTTCTGGGAGGCAGCGCTGGACTGCTGCTCGCGATGTGGGCGCTTGACTTGTTGGGCGGCCACCCGCCCAACCTCGACTTCCCCACGATCAATCCGGATTACGATCTGGCGCTCGACCATCGGGTCTTCGGCTTCACCCTGGCTCTTTCAGTGGTGACGGGCGTTGTTTTTGGTCTGCTTCCGGCGCTGCAGGCTTCCAGGCCGGATCTGGTCACTACGCTAAAGGGTGAAAGCCAGAACACGACCTCGGGATCGAGGCGGCTGGCCGTGAGGAATATTCTGGTAGTGTCGCAGGTGGCTCTGTCGTTGATGCTCCTGATCAGCGCCGGCCTGTTCATCAGGAGTATGCAAAACGCCGAGCGAATGAGTCCGGGCTTCGATACCAGTGGGCTGTTGCTCGCTTCGGTCGATCTTGGGGTGCAGGGCTACAAAGAAGATCGAGGGAAAGCCTTCTACAAACAGCTGGTCGATCGCGTCGAGTCTCTCCCTGGAGTTGAGCGAGTGAGCCTGGCTTCGCCATTGCCGCTCGACGCTTACAGCAGCAGTGTCCGGGTCCTGATCGAAGGATACGTCCCGCGCTCAGAGGACGACAAGATCGAAGTGATGTACACCGCGGCCGCGCCGAACTACTTTCAAACGATCGGCACGCCGATAGTCAGAGGACGCGAGTTCGAGGAGCGAGATCGAGAGGAGATGCCCGGCGTTGTGATAGTGAACGAAACTATGGCCCGGCTCTACTGGCCGCAAGAGGATCCGATTGGCAAGCGCCTGCAACTCCGCAGATCGAGCGGCCCATACCTGGAGGTCATCGGCATCGCAAAAGACGGCAAGTACATCACGCTTGGGGAAGACCCGATGCCATACATGTTCTTGCCGTGCCGCCAGAGTTACAAGTCGCGGATGACGATTTTAATTCGTTCGCAGGCGGATCCTGCAAATCTGGCGGCCGGCCTTCGGAGAGAAGTGGGGGCCCTGGATGAGACCCTTCCGGTATTCGGCATCAAGACGATGCCGCAGTTCATGGAACGGTCTCTGTGGGCGTCTTCGAACGTTGCGGGTCTGGTTGGCGGTTTCGGTCTGGCCGCGCTGCTGCTGGCGGCGGTGGGTATTTACGGTCTGATGTCCTACTCGGTGGCGCAGCGCACGCGTGAAATAGGCATTCGCGCGGCGCTTGGAGCTCAACCCGGAGATGTTCTCCGGTTAGTTGCGAAGCAAGGGATGTCGCTTGCGCTAATTGGTATCGCTCTCGGCCTGGCGGGAGCCCTGGCTCTCACGCGCGTTATGTCGAGTCTGCTGTATGGGGTGAGCGCAACCGATCCAGCAACATTTTCAGTCATAACGCTGTTATTGACAGCAGTGGCGTTTCTGGCTTGCTACATTCCCGCGCGTCGGGCTACGAAGGTCGATCCGATGATTGCGCTCAGATACGAATGAAAACTTTGTCATTTGTCATTTGTCACTTGTCGTTTGGATGCTTAGCCGGCGTTGACTAACCAGTGACAAATGACAAATGACCAGTGACAAAGGACAAAACATGGAGACTCTATTCCAAGACATACGATACGCAGTGCGGATGATGCTCAAGCGACCATCCTTCCCGATTCTGGCAGTGATCGCTCTCGCCCTGGGCATTGGAGCTACGACAG
>DASYSA010000588.1:0-10375 GCA_036003885.1 Blastocatellia bacterium
GTCGACTCGGTCACCCATAAGGGAGTTTCTGGAGAGAGAACACCGCATCAAAGCAGCTAGTCGATGAAACTCTGACTACTTCCAATGGACTAGTGATTTCAATGTTACAGGAAACTAGTATTCACGACGTTCCCGTTGTGCTTGAGCCTTGCCGCGCTCAAATCTGGCGGCCGGACCTCTCCCAATAGGGAGCCCGCAGCTTGCGTTTGAATATCTTTCCAGAGTCCTCGCGCGGCAGCTCGCTTCGAAATTCTATTACTTTCGGCACCTTGTAGCGCGCGAGCTTTTCCGACAGGAACTCGCACACAGTAGCAGCTCCAAGCTCCACCCCCGGCTCGAGTTGAATGTAGGCGCACAGCGACTCGCCGTATTCCTCGTCCGGAATACCGAACACTGCTGAGTCGTGAACGCCGGGCATCGCAGTCAGCACCCCTTCGATCTCTGCCGGGTAGATGTTCACGCCGCCCGAAATCACCATGTCCCGCTTCCGGTCGCAGAGGAACAGATAGCCCTCTTCGTCCACGTAGCCGATATCGCCGACCGTGAACAGACCCTCGCGTTCGATCTCGCGCCGTTGCTGATCGAGTCCATTGTACGTAAAGCCAGGGAATCCCTCGATGCAAACATAGACCTCTCCCACCTGGTTTGGCCCAAGCCGGTTGCCCAGATCGTCGTACACTCGCACGATTCCCCCGTCTATTGGACGGCCGACCGTCCCCGGCTTGCGCAGCGCCTCTTCACTCGTGTGAAACACAACCGCTCCCGTTTCGGTCGCGCCGTAGTACTCGTTAATCACCGGACCCCACCACTTGATCATCTCGTGTTTGACCTCCGGCGGACACGGAGCCGCGGCGTGTACTACGAATTTCAGCGAGGAGAGGTCATACTTTCGCTTAGTCTCCTGCGGAAGTTTGAGCAGCCGCACGAACATCGTAGGCACCATGTGGAGGTGGGTGATTCGATATCGCTCGATCAGTTGAAGCAACTGCTCCGGATCAAAGCGCGGTTGCAGGACACAAAACCCTCCATTTTTCGTTGCATATAGTCCATAGGTGTTCGGCGCGCTGTGATACATCGGTCCGGTTACAACCGTGCGAAAGTCGCCGCCCGGCCTTAGACCAAAAACCACCTCGACCATCGCCGCGAGCTTTGCGGCTGATTGTGCAGTATAGGGATCGCGTCGAACTCCCTTTGGATTTCCGGTAGTCCCTGAGGTGTAGATCATGCTCGAAGGTGGCGGCGGCAAAGAGAGTTGTCGCGGCTCGTGCCCGGCCACCCAGTCGCTCCAAATTGACATATTTCGGGGCGGCGCGCACTGCTGCTGCGAAAGACCGTACGCAGCCTGTATTTCAGGCGGCGTCGATACTATCAGAGTCTCAACCCCATCTGGTATTCCGGCCCGCACCTGGGGCAGAAGGTCGGTATGCACGACAAGCACCTTCGCCTTGCAGTCGCGCAGTATGTACGCGGCCTCCTCTTCTTGAAAGTGCCAGTTAATGGGAACGGCATGACCACCTACCGCATTCGCCGCCATCGACGCCTCGAAAAATGGAAAGTCATTGCGCAACATGATGGCAACGGAGTCCCCAGCCACAATCCCCAGCTGTGAGAGTCCGGTCGCCGCGCGAGCCACGTTCTCCAGCAACTGGGCCTGGGGCAGCTCTCGATCCCCGCTCAGGATCACCTGCTTTAGACCTGTAAGGGCATCTGACATGGCTTAGGCTCGCAAAGTGCCGACGTCGGATCTGCATCACCAGCACAAAAGGTAACAGTAATGCAGCCTAGCTGAACCGTCCCATTTTGTCATCATCCGGCGGCATCGAAGGAGAATGGAGAATGGATATCCCTTTCATTCTCAATTCTCCATTCTTCATTTTCAATTTTGGTTTCGTGTCCACAAAAAAACGGGGGCGAGCCACCCCTCCCCATCAACTCGGGAGAGGCCGCTTGCCCCCGCTCGGCTTCTATTGCGAAGCCTGGATATCCCTATTCCGACGCGAAAGTGGCGCGAAGTGTCAGGACGAATTGTTGCTTGTCCGGATCATTCGTCACGACGGTTGCGGTCTTAACCACTTCGCCCTTGTATGCTTCGGTCTTCTCGACGGCAAGAGTAATGCCACCTTCCTTACCAGGCGCCACTACTTTATCAAAGTTGCTGGTCGTACAGCCGCAAGATGGGCTGACACTCTTGATCTCCAGGTCCCCTTGCCCTTCATTCTTGATTTTGAATGTATAGGTGAGGGGTGTGCCGGGCTTAACGGATCCAAAGGAATGCTCGAGAGACGCAATGGCCAGCCTGGGCGGTCCTGCGTGGAATGCCTTCACTCGGGCCGATACCGAAAATGCGAGTACCATAAAGATCGGCACCAAAACAACGGCTGTTCTTGATTTCATTCAGCTACCTCCAAAGAGTGAGATTCTGCAAAACAACGGTCGCCATAACCGTCTGATGAAACGTCAGCGACATCCCTAATAACGTCCGGTACTGCAATCCGGTTACAGCTGACAGGCGAAAATATCCGATCGCCCCGCCGAGTAGACGACAATGCTGAGAAAGAAGAGGGCATGGTGGACCGAAATATGACTTTCATAGAGTATGTCGCAGGCACTAACTATACCCTATTTTGCCTCAACGCGCCGACCTAATGAGAGCGGGAATCCTTCGGCATCGGTTGAAGCGCCGGAGTTATTGGGCTGAATGAGCCGCTCCACGCTCTTGTACCCCGTGGTCTATGATCAAACGCCTGTGCTTCTCTTCCTGTCGGGCATCTATCTCCTTGACGATAAGAAAGGCGAACGCAGCTCCCAGCATACTCAGGCCATCAGAAATCATCCCCGTCAACGATCCAGCCTGAAGCTGGTTCTCGCCAGGTTGTGAAAGAAGCATTACGTAGACTCGATTTGCCACGGCAGAGGCGACCCAACAACCCCACCACAATCCAATCAAGGAGGTCTTGGAGGAGTATTGTCGTGTCGAGTGTGGGTGCTGCTTGAAATAAGCATCCGACATGCCGACGTCAGGGTTGCTGTCTTTCCAGAGCTCTCCCAGGACATCGTACGGACGAACGAGATTCATAATTGGCACGAAGAACCAGCCGACTGCCCATCCGGGCGAGTATCTTGGCCTGACAACGCCTAACGCCGGCAGATTTCTGTGGACTCGGTAAATCCAGATCAGGAATAGCACTTTGAAGATTCGGACTCTGATCTGGTCCCCTTTGATGTATTGATTTGGAACTGCGGATCACAGCGAATTTGTGGTTTCGCGTTTGTCGTTTCGCGTTTTCTTAACTCTTGGTGACGTCGACGTAGTACAGATCAGAGGCAACCTCAAACTCTTCTCTTTTCAGTGCGGTCTTCAGGGTCTGCCATTCCGTCGTAGGATGGATGAGCTGCCAATCCCTCCTGCTACCGACCCTCACAGGCATGGCAAACTCTTTGACTGCGGCTCTCCACCGGTAAGAAACCGTGCCGTCGCTCTCCTGAAATCGCAACTCCAGCGCCGGCAGAGCCGCCTGCCGGAGATACTGGTCGAAGATGGGAGTCAGATTCAAGCCGGTCTGCTCATTGAAGAACTTCACGATATCTTCGGTCATGATGTTGCGATACTTGAACCGGCTGCAGTAATCCCTCAGAAGCTTCCACCAGCGAGTGTCATTATCAATGACCGAGCGCAATGTATTGAGGAAGAGCGCGCCCTTGAAATACTGATCCTGCGAAGGACTCTGATTGACTTCGTGAGCAGTTATGATCGGCTTCTGGTTTCGGACTTTCGGCTTGTAGCCGTTCGTGTACTTGAGGGCGTCTTCCCTTCCGAACATAGCTTCGACATAGACGCACTCAGCGTAGGTCGCCCAGCCTTCGTGGATCCACTCGTCGGAGACATCCCTGGTAGTGATGCTGTTGCCGAACCATTCGTGCGCGCTTTCGTGAACAATGATGAAATCGAATTTGAGACTGACTCCGACGCCTGTCCAGTCCCTCTCGAGATAGCCGTTCGCAAAGTGGTTGCCATAGGTGACGGCGCTCTGGTGCTCCATTCCGGAGTACGGAACCTCGATCAACTTGTAGCCGTCTTTCTTGAAGGGGTATTCGCCGAAGTACTTTTGAAAAGCCTCGAGCATCGGCCTCGCCTGCGCGAATTGTTTCTTTGCTTTCTCCAGGTTCTCCGGCAGACAGTAGAAATCCAGTGTGAGGTCGCCGAGCTTGTCGCTGAAGTGTTCGTAGCTGGCAATATTGAGCGAAACGCAGTAGTTGTTGATGGGATAGTGAATCGCCCAGTCATAGCGGGTGTAACCGTCACCGAGGTCGGTCTTGCCTTCCAGTCGTCCGTTGGAGACATCTATGAGGTTGCTGGGAATGGCGACGCGGAGACGCATGTTCTCTACTTCATCGCGCAGCTGATCTTTATTGGGCCACCATATGCTTGCGCCAATCCCCTGGCACGCGGTGGTGATCCAGTGACGGCCCGCGGGGTCTTTGCGGAAGCTGATCCCTCCGAAGCGTCCCTGCTCCTGTGGCATGCCGGAGTAGTAAAACTCGATGGACTGCATCGAGTCTTTCTTGAGAGTCGCGGGAAAGTCCACGAACACCGTGCCCAGCTCCCGCGTGTATTTCAGTTCAGTTGAACCGAGCAGGATCTTGTCGACATTGAGGTTGGCAAAGAGGTCGAGTTGGATCCGAGTATCGTCCTTCAGCATCTTGAATCGGATCGTATTCTTTCCGCTGATGGATTTCTTCTCGGGATCAACGCGAATGTCGAGATCGTAGGAGAGCAGGTCATTGTTCGCCCGCCACTGACTGTACTCCCCGCGCAGGATGTCGGCCCGTGACGGTGCTTGTTGTGGCGGTGCTTGCGCTGGAACAGAGATGGTCAACGCGAGCAGCGACAAAGAGATTAGCTTTGTCATTGGTCACTTGTCATTGATCACTTGTCACTTGTCTTCGGTCATCGTGCTCGCGGAGAGCATCGCCACTGACGAGTGACAAATGACCAATGACAAGTGACTAATGACAGAATCTATTGTGAGGCGGCCGCTTCGTTCCTGGCCGTGCCGTTGATGAAGTTAGACACGTCCTTGTGCAGCTTCTCGCGCGATTTCTTCTCGATGTACATCATGTGTCCGGCTTCGTAGTACGTGAAGCTGATGTTCTTTCGGATTGACGGTTCGAGACTCATGTGCGACACGGTGTGCTCGATCCCGTTGAAGGGCGTGGCGAGATCGTAATACCCGCAAATCACCAACACCTTCAAAAAGGTCTGCTGTGTCATTGCCGAACGCAAGGCTTCCGCGGGCTGGCCGGGCTGCCCTTGATCCCACGGCTGCACCCGCGCGGAGAGCGTGTAGTACATCTCGGTGTTCCACTTCAGCTCGCGGCGCACATAGTCCTGAAACATCGCGACATAGGAACCATCGTACGACGCCAGGCTTGAGTCGTATTCGTAACGCTCTCCGGCGGCGTCCGAGTCCATCCCCAGGAAGCGAGAATCGATTCGTCCGAGGGTCTGGCGTTTGTCGCGCAGAAGCTCCTTGAACCAGCGCTGCGGCTGGACGCGCAGGTTGGTCTGCTCAATGTATTCCGGCGACAGCCCGGTGAAGCGCGCCAGGTTCTTGACAACCTTCTGATACTCAGCTTGAGGCAGTTCGTCTCCCTTCTCGAGCGCCGCGGCGTATTCGCCGTGAGCAAACTGGCGGGCTTGCTGCGCCACCTCGCCAATGCTGAGTTTTTGCAGGTCGGGCGGCAGCAGTTTGTGATACCACGCCGATGTCACGAAAGTGGGTACAAAGAAGATCGTCCGGTCATCCGCGCCCCAGTTGCCGAACCCGACCGAGGACAACAGCGCGATGCCATTCAGATAGATCTGATGACGTTGCTGCAAAACAATAGAGAGTTGCGCAGAGCGAGTGGTGCCGTAGCTTTCGCCGATCAGGTATTTTGGCGACGCCCACCGCTCGTTGCGGGTGAGGTATTGGTAGATGAAATCCGCGAAGAAAGTGGCGTCTTGCAAAACGCCATAGAACTGCGTCGTGTTCTCGCCGGGGGCCGGGCGGCTGAAGCCGGTTGAAATCGCATCCACGAACACCATATCGGTGGCATCGAGAAACGAATCGCCATTCTCGATGATCGAGTACGGCGCGGGCATGCCGTGGCCATCGTCAGTCAGCACGATGCGTTTCGGACCCAGCCCCATGTGGGTATAGGAAGAGGCGGAACCGGGACCACCATTGTAGACGAACGACAGCGGCCGTTTAGAGGTGTCCGTCACGTCTTCCTTGGTGTAGCCGACGAAGAAGAAAGTCGCCTTCGGCGAACCGTCGTCGGCCTTGATCACGTAAGTTGCTGCTGTCGCTGTGTAGTTGATCTGTTGTCCGCCAATGCGAGCGCTGTGATGTGTGACTGAAGATTTTTCTTCCGGCGGAGGTCCGCGCCGTTGCTGTCCCTGCTCCCCCTGTTGTACCGGCTGCTGAGTCGGTTGCTGCTGTTCAGAACCGGGGCGCTGGCGCTGCGGGTTGTTCTGCGCCAACGACAAACATGCAGTCAGCACCACTGTCACTACCAGCGTAAGAATGCGACCAATTCTCATTTCTCATTCTCCTTTGTTGGTTTGCAGCATTTCCAGTCAGTATGCCCGCAGGAAGTTCCAACAGATCAGTTCTCGGGCCATCTTGCCTCGGCCGCAGTGTGCTGGGAGGAGTTGTGGTTTCGGCGCAACCCACTTAGGTTGAGGCTCAGGGTCGGCCCCATTCACAACATCATGACTACGATCAAGGCTTTTCCACTGATGACTACGGTCCGATGGTGCGCGATCTTATCATATGTGCTTGATGATTGCACATCGATGCCCAACCCCAACGGGGTTGCGACTCAAAGCCCAGGGTTACTCGGCTACCCTGGGAACACCGCAACAGCGCCCAACCCCAACGGGGTTGCGGCCAAGCTGCGACTTGCACCAGCGACGCGGCCCGATGGTTTCGAAGATGAGGAATTGCAATCTTTGGTGGAGTTCATTGCTTCTCACACGTTTAGCGGTGCCGCAACCCCGTTGGGGTTGTGAAGATCACCACCATCGTTCCCAAGGTAGCTGAGTACATCAACCTTGGGCTTTGGGCCGCGACCCCGTTGGGGTTGCTTTGGCTGAATTCCTGGGAAAGCCCCGACCGCCAGGCGTGCATCAATTCACCTTGAGTCGAGGTTGACTCGAGCCGAAGGCCAGCACCTTCTCCGCGGGTTCCGGGAGAACCTGCCTCACCGTCGCGTTGATATCTTCCATGCAAATCGGCTTGAAGATCACTCTGTCTACAATCCGCTCATTCTCGGTGATGATTTCCGGAGTCAGAGCAAAGCCGCTGGTGAGCACTATCTTGACTGAAGGCCAGCGGCGGCGAATTTCACTTGCCACTGACCAGCCGTCCATCTCGGGCATCGCCAGGTCGGTGAACACGAGGTTGAACTGGTTGCTCTCGAGTTTTGCCAGGCCTTCACGTGCGCTCCGGGCTTGCTCGACGCGGTGGCCGACGGATGTCAGGATGTCCGCGAGCGCTTCGCGGACTCTACCGTCGTCGTCGATTACGAGTATGCTGGCGGGTCGGATGTGCGCGGCGTCGTCCGCAGTTGTGACCTGAACCTCCCCGTCGCCGGCGGGGAGAGTTACAGTGAAGGTTGATCCCTGGCCAGGGTTGCTGTGCGCCACAATGCGCCCGCGATGTCGCTCGATTATGCTGTAGCTCACGGCGAGACCCAGCCCCGTTCCGCCCGCTCCCTTTGTGGTAAAGAAGGGCTCGAAGATGCGGTCGCAGACTTCGCGGCTCATGCCAATTCCGCTGTCGCTGAAGTGAGTTCGCACCATCGATCCGGCGGCCTCGGTGCTGATTCGCAGGGAGCCGCCCTGGGGCATCGCGTCGAGCGCATTCAGGATTATGTTGACGAAGACTTCTCGGATGTCCGAAGCCTCGCCGAACACCGGGGGCACAATTCCCAGATCAACGTCAACATCGTAATGGAGTCCGCGAGCCTGGGCATCGTCCCACCACCTCGCGCGCGTGAGAGTGGTCGAGTCCTCGACAAGCCGATTGAGGTCGACGAAGTCGCTGACCGATTCGTTCTGCTGCTGGCCGAATCCCTGGATGCGCTTGACGGTCCGCGCGCCATCGAGCGCGGCCTGCTCAATTACGTCGATCCGCTGGAGCGTTCGCTCGTCTCGACAGTCGCGTTTGATGAGCTGCGCATGGCCCAGGACTGCGGCGAGAATGTTGTTGAAGTTATGCGCGACGCCCGAAGCAAGCTGCCCAAGCGCGCGCAGCTTATCGGCCTGGGCCGCCCGCTCGCTTGTGAGCCTCTGTTCGGTTATGTCGCGGGCGATTGCCAGCACGCTGGTCACGCGACCTTCATCATAGATCGGGGTATAGGTGACCAGCAGCAGTCGCGCCTCTCCGGTTTTCCTGAGAGCATGGATCTCCGTCGTTTGTGCGTGCCCTTCAAGCGCGCGAGTGAACTTCTCGACGGCAAGCATTTTGTCTTCGGGAGGGATGAATCGGCGGTAGTCGCTTCCAAAAATCTCTTCACGAGAACAGCCCGACAGGGTAACCAGTTGTTCGTTGAACCATATGAACCGTCCGTCTGGAGACACCGTGAAAATGGCGTCGTTGGCGTGCTCGATCAATTTGATGAGGAAGCTGCGCTGCTCGCGGGCGACGGCCTCGGCGGCCCTCACTTCAGACAGATCCCGAACTACGCAGACCGCTCCCGGAGCTATGTTCAAGGGTCCGCTTCGGCGACGCGTGCCGTCGTCCAGGCTGAAGAAGCGTCCTTGCGAGTTAGTGAGAGGAGACATCGTAACCAGTACCGGCCGCGAGAGGCGCGCGGGCGTCAATTCGAAGGTGACCGCTTTGCCGGTCCTCATCACCTGCGCAACGCGACATTCCTCGCCGTCGACTCCCTGAAGCAGCGTACAGCAGCGGCGGCCGATCAACTTGCCGGCTTCGGCGCCTTCGAACGCTGCCGCCGCCGGATTTATCCGCCGAAGTATGCCGTGCTGATCAAAGATGAAGATCCCGTCGCTGAGGGCATCAAACGTAGCCTCCCATTCGTATTTACCCTGAGAGATCTGCTCGAAGAGCTCGGCACGCTGAAGCGCAATGCACACCTGATTTGCCGCCGCGCGCACGACATCGACTTCATCGTCAGTCCACAGGCGAGGACCGGAATTCATGAGTGCGGCGATTGCCAGTCTGGGCCGCCGCTCATAGTTCAAGTGAATGACAAGAAATGCTCGCAACCGAATGGGCCGGAAGAAGCCGTCGAGGTCGGGCGCGAAGCGTGGATCGTTCTCGGTGTCATTGCTTACTAAAACGTCGCCTTCTATCAGTTCCAGAAGGCTTGCAAAATGCTCGGTTCGATAGACGTGACCCGGCTGGCTTATCTCCCCTTCGCTGTACACGCAGTCGACCGTAATCAGTCCGAGTTTGTCATCAAAGTTGAGCATCACCAGCTTGTCGGCCTCCAGATGCTGGCCGAGCGCCGGCGCCACGACCGCGAATATCTCGTCGATGTGGTTTGCCTGGTTGATGCCATGGATTATGCGGCTCACCAGCGCTTCTCGCTCAGCGGAGTGTTTTGCGTCCTCGAACAGGCGGCTGTGATTGACCGCAACCTCCACCTGAGCTGTAACTCCCTCGACAAGCGCTATGTCGTTAGCAGTCCACCTGCGGAGATGATCAGTTTGCCCGATGGAGAGCACTCCCCACAGTTGATCATTCACGAATATCGGGCTGACGATCTGTGAAAGGTTGGGCGGAAAGACCTGCCATGACCGCACGGTCGCCGCCAGGTCCGGGTGAGCGGCGGCGAACGCCAGCACGTCATCGAGCAGCAGAATGCGGCGCGTATCCCGCAGATAACTCATTATGTAGCTCTCGGCAGCATCGCTCACATCGCGGACTGAGAGTTCGGGGTCGCTCAGGCGTTCCGCGACCACGACGACACGATCGTCCGCAAGCTTGCTCACGCTCGACCGGTTTGCGCCAAGCGACCGCCCAAGCTCCTCGACCGCGACCTGCAGTGTCTCTTCGAGGTCGAGGGACCGTCGTATCGACGCGACTATCTGGTTCAGCAGTGCGGCCCGGGTTGCGGACTCTCGCGCTTCTCGATAGAGCTCCGCCTGACGTATGGCAACTGCTGCCTGTTCGGTGACCGACTGAACCACGTCGATCTCCCACTGAGTCCATGCGTGGTGATGCTCGCAGTGATGCAGGCTGAAGACTCCTATCGGCCTACCCGCAAGCCTTATCGTGGTCGCGAGCACCGACTTGACTCGCCCGGCCTCGAGTTCACGGCGATTGAGCGTGAACCTGGAGTCCTTAGACACGTCGTCGGT
>DASYSA010000589.1:0-9556 GCA_036003885.1 Blastocatellia bacterium
TGTTGCTGTCCGAAGAGCCTCTTCGGGTGTCATCCCTGCCTTTACGAACCAGGCCAACTCACGCGTATTCTGACCGAACATCGTGAACACCGCATCCGAACCCATTGCGAACCGAACCCCCGCCTTGTAGGCGCGCTGCGCGGTCTTCAGATTGCGCTCAATGTAGTCGTTCAGGTTCTTCACTGCCGCCGCCGAGAAACCATAAAGCTCGGCGCTCTCAGCGTAGTATCGGTTGTGATCAATGGTGGGAACCCAGAACAATTTCCTGGATGCCATCTCCTTCAGTGTACTGTCGTCCAAATCTGTGCCGTGTTCGAGTGAATCTGCGCCGGCATTCACCGCATCGCGGGCACCCGCCGGACCGTAGGAATGAATCGCAATCCGCTTATTGAGCTTGTGAGCTGCTTCCACCGCGGCTTTCATCTCTTCCGATGAGAAGGTCTGATCGCCCGACACATTATCGAATCCGCCGGTGGAGCCGAACATCTTGATCCAATCGGCTCCCGCGGCCACCTGCTCGCCGATTACGCGTTCAACTTCCTGCGGGCCGCTGGCCGCCCCCCTCGATGCCGAATTGGATCCCGGATTGCGATGTACCAATCCGTAGCCGGCAACGAACATTCGGGGTCCCAGCATCGCGCCTCGGTTAATCAGATCTCGCATCGCGATGTCCTTATAATCCGATGAACCGAGGTCTCTGACGGTCGTAACGCCGGCCTCAAGAGTCTTGCGAGCGTTCTCTTGTGCCAGGAACACGGTGACAGCAGGCAAGGAGCGCGGCTGCCGAAGCGGTGATGTTTTCGTTGCCGGGTCGTAATAGTATGTCATATGCGTATGAACATCTATGAGTCCCGGTATCCCGGTAAAGCGTCTCAGATCGATTACCTCGGCATTGCGCGGCAAAGCGGCGCTGCCGGCACTGACACTGATAATCCGCTCGCCCTGCACCACAATCGCCGCATCGGTGAGAACCCGCCCCGTGCCATCCCAGAGCTTGCCGAAACGGATTGCGAGCACTTTCTCATTCGAGCGATCTGTTTGGGCTTGAGTCTCTGCAGGATTGATCCTCGCGACACCGATTACCAATAGGACCGGAATCGCGAAGATACAAGAGACAGAACGAATGGACATGGGAGAGGAAATGCGAATTGCGAATTGCGAAATGCGAATTGCGGGTCTTTCCCTGCTCTGAGCCCCTTCAGCGTTCTTTGCGCCTCTGCGGTGAAGCGCACTCTCGCGGGCATCCGCTCCCTGGCTAACGCGCATCAACGATGAGTCCCCCGGCCTTGAAGGACATCTCTTCATCAGAAACCTTCTCGTTGTAATCTATGGATGCAAAGGTTGGATATCCCAGCGTGGCATCGTAAGAGACCTCTATCTTGTAGGCCTTCCTGTTTATCGCGTCCTGCATGAATTCGAATAGTCCTTCTATCGTTCGATAGCGAGTGTATTTCGTCTTATCGACCGCTCCGGAGCCATCTGCATATTTGACACTGGTCAGAACACCACTTCGCACCGAGATGATTACCGGTTTGTTGTGTTCGGGCGGGCAGAAGCACCCCCAGTCGAATGTAAACTGATAGTCCTTAATGTTCTTTGATACCCATTTCTTGTGACTCTCATTCAACTGCTGCTGGGTTTGAGCAGACTTACCAGCAGCAAAGGTTCCTGAGCCGTTCGCTACCAGACAGAGAACCAATAAGAGCGATTGATTCTTAATCCTCATTCTCCGATCTCCTCGCCACGCGAAACAGTACCACGGAATTGTCATTTAGCCCGAGACTCGTAAGCGTACATCACAACGCCAAGCGGATCTCCTATTCGCAGAGGTTTTGTAATTTGAAGCTCGGAGGGACCTTCAGCGCGAGTTAGGGGAATAGATGAAGTCGAACCTGCGCTATGACAGTCGAGGCATGACTGTTCGGTAGCGCGTACCGGACGAGCGGAGATGTTCCATTTGCCTACGGCGAATTTGTACGTGTTCGACCCCTGAAACGCCAGCATCGCTCTCCGGCTCTGATCCCATAGCTGGTCGGGCCTGGGCAAATCTTTGTTATCGTAGTAGTCCGGGGGCGTAATGGATGCCGGTCCTTGTACCAGTCTTCTTGAGACTATCGCCGTTGCATCCGGCTTTTCCCCAAGCACTCTGCGTCCGGCAAGGTATAGGACAACGTTCAGGCGAGCCGTTTTCAATTCATCGACGACCTTGAGTTCTTTCGCATTCTCCGGCTTGAAGCGATGGGGAGTATCGCCCAACTTTATGATGCGCCGGAAGCCAAAGCCCTTGTCAATATCCTTAAAGCGCTGTTGAACGCAGTCATCAAGCAAAGAGAGCAATCGGCTATCCGCGTCTTCACAGCCATCCTCTTTAGTGAGATTCTGCTGTGCGGCCCCACTCCAGCCAGTCAATAGTGCGAAAACAATTAGCGGCAGGAAGAGCGATATGCAAGCGATGCGAAGGCTGTTCGTCAGACTCATTTGGATCCTCCGGTGGTCAAGGTGGCATTATCTTGAACGGAGCAATCCGCCTCGGGTTGCATTATTGCCTCTCTCGCGTCGCCATTCACTGCGCGGGTGTGATTGTCACATTTCTGAATGTGACCTTCGTATGATCACCTTGAAGCATAAGCGGACCGGGAGCGCCCTCGTCGCTGTTAAGCGCGCCGCCGGTAATTCCCGGGATCTCCTCATTGTTTATGATGTTCTTGCCGTTCAAAACGACCGTCAGACGACGTCCGACCAGAGTGATGTCAAACGTCTGCCATTCGCCCGGCCTTCCCGACGCGTTGACACTCGGTCTGAGGAAACCATACAGGCCGCCCATTCGCAGGCTGTCACTTATCTTCCCCCAATCGTCCTGTATCTGAACCTCGTAACGCCCGCGCAGGTAGATGCCGCTGTTGCTCTTGTCGACGATGCTGAATTCCACATGAAGCTTGAAATCTTTGAATTCCCGCGCGGTAATGACGTCCACACATGGGACGTTGTTGGTCAGACTCCCGTTAGTCACATTCCAGCAATTGCCTCTGTCGTTACCGCGGAGCTTCCATCCGGAGAGATCTTTCCCGTTAAAGAGCTGAATCGGTCGACCCCACTTCGGTGGAGCCACGCGCCTGAGGTCCGGTGCTCGTGTCCCGCTCCATTTCAGAGTCTTTCCGTCTGCATCTTCTGTCGTGCCTTCCAGCTTATCGCCGGTCAGCCTTCCCTTGAAAACCAGATCGCTCTTGTTCTGTTCGTACTGCACTGGCACCCTGAAGAGAAGTTCTCCTTTCCGGTATTCGATCTGCGTGAGATGGCGCATGCTGCCGAAGCGCCCAACAAAGCTGCCCATCAGTTCTATCTCTTTGCGTAGCCTGACTTCCAGCCAGGACGGATAAGGCCCATCGAGTCCCTGGACAGTCAAATCCCAACGGCCGATAAAAGGCTCGGCGAAACCTGGCTGTTGTGTCTGTGCGGCGTCGATCGATGGCAGCACAAAGGGGATCAAAGCGCACAGCAGAAATTGCACGATCAGAGTCTTTCGCATTACGGTGCCTCCCGGATTGGTAGAGATTTGAACTGCTCATTCATAACAAACAATCGGCGACGTTGACGATCTATATCATATTGATAGCGATCATTTCATCTGCTCAAGCCCAAGTTGCAGTCCGGTGACGACGGCGGCACGGATCCCGCCGCGGCGTCGAACCGGCAGGAGACTAGTGACTTCTCCAGTGAGAGGACATAGACTAACCGGACTGAGAAGGCGGACTTCGTGGGTGCTCCAGGCCGTTGAGTCAGGACATCGCAGAAGCGCCCGCGACCACTTCAAGGAGCCGGACGATCAAGATGACCAAGGGAAGGCTGGAGGCGTTTACTGATGGAGTGCTCGCGATCCTGATCACGATCATGGTCCTCGAATTGAAAGTTCCCCACAGTTCAGACTGGGAAGCGCTGCGTCCCCTGGCCCCGGTTTTCTTGAGTTACCTCCTCAGCTTCGTCTTTCTCGGAATCTACTGGAACAATCATCATCACATGCTCCACGCCGCGGACCGGATTAACGGCAAGATACTGTGGGCAAATCTCCACCTCTTGTTCTGGTTATCGCTCATACCATTCGTTTCCGGCTGGCTGGGAGAGAATCATGCTGCTCCATTGCCAACCGCGTTCTATGGCGGCGTGTTGCTGTTAGCGGCCATAGCATACTACATTCTCCAGACCGCGATTGTTGCGGAGCAAGGTGCGAACTCGAGGCTTGCGACGGCATTGGGCAACGACGTGAAGGGGAAAGTGTCTCCGCTGTTATGTGCCGTGGCGATCCCGCTGGCCTTCGTGAACAGATGGATCTCTATCGGGCTCTACATCTGTGTAGCACTGATGTGGCTGGTCCCGGATCGGCGGATCGAATCGAAGGTTGCACGGTAACGATATATGGGGAAATTTCGAATTGCGAATCTCGAATTTCGAATTTCCTCTTCCTCGACAGTTCACATTCCACGGCACCATTACATTCTCCAACGATAGAAATTCGCAATTCGAAATTCGCAATTCGAAATTCTATTTCGTCGTGATCGCGGGACGGGGTGGCTTCGCCATACCCTCGCCCAGATAGAAACCCGGGTGCGGAGGCTGGTTGTATCCGACGTTCTGCCAGGCGATGCTCAAACGATACTGTGGATCGTGCATCAAGGTGTAGAGACGGTGGCTTGTCGGTATTGTCGTCGTGTAGATCCGCAACTCTCTATTGTCCGACGTCCTGAAGACGACCTCTTCTCTCCAGTCTCCGAAAAGATCGGTGCTCAACGCGGGAGTGGATTTAGATCCGTTGTTCGAGACACAACCGTCGGCCGTGAAGATTGTGTTCAGCACGGCCTTCTGCCAGTCCCACTTCGAGATTCGATTGCTATCCAGGAGTTCGCGCAGCAGGTCGCCATCCCACCATATCGCGAAGTTCACTGATCTTGGACTTGTACCGATTCTTTCGCCTTTGCAGTTTCGTAAGCCCTCGGAGCCGCCCCACATCTCCGCTCCAGGATAACGAGGATCGATGTCGGCGGCCAGCCCTCGCCCTACGTCCTTATCCTGGTCACCAGTCCAGTAGATCTCGCCGGTACGGGCATTGAAGAAAGCAGTGCCCGGCCCTTTCGTTTCATTTTCAATTTCGTGGATGCCCCAGACCTCCAAGCCGGGTCTGGCAGGATCGAGATCGCTTACGTGCAATGCATCTCCATGCCTCAGGCCGGTTGAGTAGAGCCCATTTCCGTTATCGTCAACGCACATAGATCCATAAATAATCTCATCTCTGCCATCACCATCGACATCTGCAACACTCAAGTTGTGGTTCCCCTGTCCGGAGTACGACGATAGCCCCGGCTGCGCGGAATCAAAGACCCATCGCGAGCTCAGCCTATGATCTCGCCAGTCCCAGGCCGCCAGCACGGTCCTGCCGTAGTAGCCGCGACACATCACAACGCTTGGCCTGACGCCATCGAGGTAGGCCACACACGCCAGGAACCGGTCGGCTCGGTTGCCTATTCGATCATTACCGCCATTGCCACCCACCCCGCCCCAGCCCCCAAGGTCGCCGCGCGGCGGGATATAGTCGGCCGTCGCGAGCGCCGCCCCGGTCAGCCCATCAAATATCGTAAAGTATTCCGGCCCGGCAAGGACTCTGCCAATTGTCGCGGGTTCCCTGCTGACCCAGTCCGCCCTGGGATCGCCGATCAGTTTTCCCTTGCCGTCGATCGTGCCATCCGCAGTCTTGCAAGCAACTTCAGCTCGCCCGTCTCCGTCGAGGTCATAGACCATGAACTGCGTATAGTGCGCACCTTCCCGGATGTTCTTGCCCAGGTTGATCCGCCATAGCATAGTGCCATTCAGTTTGTAGGCTTCCAATATCGGCGGGTCGGTCGTGCCTGCCTGTGAGTTGTCGCGTCCCTGGCCCGTTTGATGCAACACGATTTCGTACTCGCCGTCTCCATCCAGATCACCGACCGAGGCATCGTTCGGCGTATATCCCTGCGGAGTCTGTAGCGGAACTGAGAGGTACTGTCTGACAGGGGAATTGGCAGGGAGGTTGAATTGGGCGCTGGGCTCAAGCTCACGCCGATTCAAAAAGGGTCGGACGAAATAGGCGTTCGACTTCGTCAGGTCGGCCTTTGCATCAATGAAGCTTGTTGAGTCCGCGATGGGCGACGCATTGATTTTGACGGGCTTGCCATTATCTGTGATGCGGTAGAGGTTGAATACAATGGCATCCGGGTCGGTGCCGAGCAGCCTCCATCCAACGTAGACTTTTCCATCACCCTGGTTTACGGCAACGACTCCGCGCCCTAACTTTTCCATCTGGCGCGGGGCGACTGAACCGGGGAGCCGCGAAGCTAAGGTGAGTGTGATGGCAAGTACTGTGAGAGTGCGCGTCGTGATCATTTCGTGGTCCGTGATCCGTGGCCAGAGTTTAGCCATTCTCAGCGGTTGGTTCGGTGCCTCCATTTGGGGCGCACCGCTCACATTAAGGGGAATGGGGGTTCGGAAGTGGGATTTATCCCCGCTCGACCCGCGCGACTGAAGGCTCAGTGCCAGCGGGGATCAATCCCACATCCCAACCTCTATTCTCCCTGGGTTGGTCGGTAGTTCACGTTTGACGGCGCTAGAATGTCCAAACTCCAGACACTCGCAATTGACGGTGAGCCGATTGCCGAATTCTATGAGACGTCGGAAAACCTCAGGCTTTACCCGTCTGCGCAGCAGCGTCGGAGTTCTCAATCAGCTTTCCGTTCATTTTCACTCTAGTGAACGACAGACCAGACGCATTCTGGATAACATTCGCCTGAGCTACTTCTCCAAAGGTGCAGTCGCTGAGGCGAATGTCGGTGATGAGCGCGGTCTTATACCCTCGCAGAAAGACGGCATACTTGCTCTTCGCACTCTTGAGATTCTGAAGTTCGATGTTGCGCACAACCGGAGCGTACTTGCCCGCATCGCCCTCTTCGTAGTTGAAGTCTATAGAGACAACTGCATCGCTGACCTGCCCGACCTCAATGTTGCGCAAACGAATGTTCTCGATGACCCCGCCGCGCACAGAGTTCGTCTTGATGCGCAGCGCTCGATCGAGATGCCGGCTGTCCATCCTGCAGTTCTCGGCAAACACATTGCGTACGCTGCCCGATATCTCGCTCCCGATGGTGATCCCTCCGTGACCATCTTTCATCCGGCAGCCCTGGATAACTATGTTCGAGCATGCCACGTTCACCCGTCGCCCGTCGGCATTCCTTCCGGATTTGATAGCGATGCAATCGTCGCCCGTGTCGAAGGAACAATCCTTGATTAACACATCGGTACAGGATTCGGGATCACAGCCGTCGTTGTTGGGGCCGTGGCTGTTGATCGCCACTCTCTGCACAGTGACATTCGTACAGAGGACTGGATTGATCTCCCACATCGGCGAGTTCTTCAGCGTCACCCCTTCGATCAGAACATTCTTGCAGCGGTACGGCTGGATGAACTGCGGCCTCAGATAGTGTCCCTCTCCGAATACTCGATCGCTCACAGGAACGCCTTTCTCAGCCATCGCGATGAGGGCATCTCGGGCCTTGTTCTGATTCGGGTCGCCGGACTTCCACCCGCATTCCGTTCGTCCCTTCCACGGCCACCAGTGTTCGCAGTCCGCCTGCCCATCAATAGTACCTGTTCCCGTAATCGCAATGTTCTCCTGCTCGAAGGCGTATATGAAGGGCGAGTAGTTCATCAACTCGACACCCTCCCATCGGCTGAAGACGACGGGAAGGTATTTCACGGTCTTGCGGCTGAACTTGAGGGTGGCCCCTGCCGCGACGTGCAGGTCGACGTTGCTCTTGAGATGAATAGCTCCCGTTGAGAAAATGCCGGGCGGGACGATAACTCTTCCGCCACCCGCTTTGTGACACGCGGCGATGGCATCGGCGATGGCCGGCGTGCAATCCGTTGTTCCATCGGCCACCGCCCCGAAGCGCGTAATCTCGAGTGTCCGCTTCGGGAAAACGGGAGGCTTGATCCTGCGGAGAATCCCCGGGACTTGTAGCCAGGAATTTTCATCGCGCGTGGTGGCGGCGGCCCAGCGGGTTAGCCTGAGGGCTCCGGCGTTGGCGTACTCGGAAAGCAGCACCGCGCCTCCCCCAGCCAATACGCCCTTCATGAACTCTCGGCGGCTGCTCATGTTCCCTCTTTCCTTGATCGGACTTACTTCAGTCCGGAGATCTTAAATGCGATTGCATTTTACGTTTTGCGTTTTACGTTTGGAGTTGGTGCGATCTACCGCTTTCAAATCGGAAACGCGAAACGCGGAACGTAAAACGCGAAACGTTCCCTACGGTTCGCCGTAGACGATGCCGCGCCCGCCTGTAGCCAGGTACACCCTGCCGTAGGTTCGAGCGTCGCCGATAATAGCATTGATCCAGCCGTACTGGTGCTGGTCGTCATTGATCCGCACCCACGTTGTAGCTGCATCATCAGATCGGAAAATGCCTGTCACGTTCCGGACCTTTCCCCACAGGTAAATCGCCGGGTGCGTCTGGCCGGCGGCGGCTTTGCCGAAGCCTACCTGGTACCCTTCCTGCACACCGGTAACCTGGCTAAAGCTGCTGCCCGAGTTGCCGGACCGATAAAGCCCCGCGGTCCCGCCGGGCAGCCACAAATTGCCTTCGAGGCCCGGCACCGCGCGAAGCGTGCCCTCTCCAATCGGCAAGCCGGACGCCCTGGCTTTGAATTTAGCTCCGGCATTAGTGCTGACGTATACCGTCCCGCTCACAATGTCGTAGACGTAAAACTTGCTCGGATTCACACGGTCGGCGGTGGGCCACATCGTTCGAAAATCCGTCGGAGAAGTCGGGCTCTTCTTGCACTTTTTCCATCTCATTCCGCCATCGGTCGAGTAGTAAGCAGCAGATCCCTTTGGCAGCCACAAGAAGGTGCTGCCGTCAGCAGAAACTGCAATGGCTCCTGGGCCGTTGTCGGTGGCAGCCGACAACGTGCTGCCGAAGTCCGCCCACGTCATTCCCCCATCGCTCGAATAGGAGCCTCGTGAGTTTCCCCAGTGAACGCGAGCGATGATGCTCGGGTTGTTCTCGGCGAAGTCGAGGCTGGTGTTGGTGGTTCTGTTCGAAGCGAAGTAACTGCTCATCGCGGGCGAAGCGTTGAAGTCATCATGCCGAAAGCCGCCGATGTCGCCCAGCGCGCTCAGTAGCGGCGCGCCTGATGGAGGACTTATAAGGTCGAGTGGCACAGTCTCCTCGAGGCCTTCATTGGCGAACCTCCAATTGAGTCTGTCGCCTGCGTCGGCGGCCATGAGGTTGTCGCTCGCCCAGAGGCCATAGCCGGTCACGAATAAGGCTCGGTTGGAATCGAGCGGGTCAATCTCGACGTCCCCCAGCCAATGCGGCGTTCTGGCGACCGACCAGGGCGCGGAGGAGTTGTCCAGCAGTCCATTGCTCAAGATCGCAGTCCAACTGGCCCCTCCGTTCGTGCTCCGGTAGACCTCGTCGCGAGGGAACCATCGATCCATAGTGGTGACCACCAGGGTGCCGGGCCGCTGCGGGTCGAC
>DASYSA010000590.1:0-6920 GCA_036003885.1 Blastocatellia bacterium
ACTCGATCTGTTCGACGGCACCCAGCTTAAACTCGCGTGTGAAAATCCTTCGAGCTATCGCCACAGTCGCTCCCTTCTCTCAGAAACTGTAGCTTAACTCGTTGTCTCAAAAATGGGGCCCAGTCCAGTAGCTTGCTTTCAACCTAACACGACGCCGCCCAAGACCATCTTAAAGCCACGGGCGTCAGCCCGGGGTTGGCTTGCTTTCAACCTAACACGACGCCGCCCAAGACCATCTTAAAGCCACGGGCGTCAGCCCGGGGTAGCTTGCTTTCAACCTAAGCCCGGGTGACCAGGCCGACCCCGCATAGGTCGAAAGCAAGCTGCTACGGGCTTACGCCCGCAGCTTTCTCCGCCTGACTCATACACGCAACCTGCCAGTCACTATTCCTTCTTCATAATTCCGTACACCACCGACTCGGTCCTTCTCACACCTGTGTTCCGCAAACCTTCCTCTAGAAAAGGAGTCGAATCCAATACTGCAAGGTAGCCACCCGCCATCAACACGCCGTCGGGCCGATGCGTCCATTTCGAAATGTCAAACCAGGTGTAGTCCACAAACGCCATTCGAAGCCCCTCCGCTGTTCCAGTAGCCCGCACGGTTGGCTGCGGCACCAGTTCCGCCGAAACACCAGCCAGGATCCTGTTCGCGCGATAGACCTTCCCATCCCAGTCCGCAAGCCATAACTCACGCACCGCGACACCCAATCCATTGACCATCGTCACCGAGCCATCCGGTCCCCTGTTGAGTGTAATTCGCTCGCGCCGCATCTCGCTCTTGCGGATCTTTAGATGCGCCGGCACTCGCGCCGAAACCCACCCCGCCGCCAAATGTTGGTCCTCAGTCCAATCGATAGATCGCCCGCCACTCTCGCCTCCTCCGCCGCCTCGGTAGCCGTAAAAGGGCCCGATCTCGGGGGTCAGTTCGGTCTCATATCCGTAGTGGAGCCCATCGCCAGGCGTCAGAGGAGCGTAAAAGGCGCTCCACCCAACCGTAGTCGCTCGATGGGTAGTCTCATCCAGAATCGTGACTGCGGCCGTCCGACATTTGCTACTCCAGCCTTCGGACAGAAGCGAGTAGCCCGACACAGCTACGCAGGTTATCAAGGAGATTGTCGGCACGGTCCACAAGAGCCATATCTTCTTCTTCTTTCGCGAAAGCACGAAAAGATTCAACGGCCCAATGACAATGACAAACAGAAGCATCAGCAGAAACAGTCCGCGCACCGGCACAGTCAAACTGTCCACCACTGGAAAGAGCCGGTTCGCTTCCCCCGGCTCGAGAGTCGAGGAGCTCCGGTACGGCAACTGCGATTGAGTCCACTCCTGTTGAAGGTATTTCCAATCATCGCTGCTGAAGAGCTTCGGTTCGCGGGTTGTGACGAGGGTCTCACCGAAGCCCACGCAATACGTAGGTATCGAACCGATAATTCTCTTTCTCAGGTGCCAGGGCTCAGGGACTTGCCAATCCCCCAGTATCAGGAGCGTGCCTCCGCACTCGACGAAATGCCACAGGGCCGCTGAAACGTCAGGCGGCATCCCGCGCATTTCATCCTCCGTGACGACTATCCCATCAAAGCTCGAATACCCGAGCCAGTTTGCGCTCCACTCAGTCGCGGGGATGCCCGAAAGAAACGACGCAAACTGCGGGGCTGGTTTCCCAGTTAGCGCGGCCAAAGCCAGGGACTCGAATTGCCTCTTCTGGGCGCCCTGACTGATGAAGACGCAGGGACGATTATCCCCGGGCGACACGACGTCAATTTGAACAGGACCGCTCTGTCGCTCTCCATCGATTGTCACGGCAAGACCACTTCCGTAAATCGGCAGGACAGGAACACACATTGAGACTACAACCGAGGAGGCAGGTTGTACGGTTATCGTTCGCGAGACTTCGTCGAGTCCCGCGCTGCCCCGATAACTCGTTTCAGGAATTGTGACACGCACTGAATGGGCCCTCTGCGTGGCCCGATTCGATACGACGATCCGGTACTCCACGTATCCGTGGCTGCGGCTGCCCAGCGGCACGGGATCCGAGCTCACAACGATGTCGCCGAAGGCTGCAGTTCGGCCTGCTCCAGCTGCCGGGCCGATGCCCCTAAGTTGAAGCTCTGAGGCCGTTGCACCCGAGCTAACGGCGACACCAACGCTCAGCAGCAAAATCGTCCGAAGCAAAGCGCTACTCCTTTCGAGCTTCAATGGCGATATCGGCGGGCAGCTTCAGTCCCGTTTCGTCCAGCTCAGACAGAACGCTATCGATAACCGCAAAGGCATCTACTCGATCGAACCTCGCCTTGTAGCTGAGAACCAATCGGTGATTCAAGACTCCGGATGCGACCGCCTTCACGTCTTCAAACCCAACGGTCGGCCTCCCCGCAAGCAAGGCGTAGCCGCGCGCAGCCTCCGCAATTGCGATCGCGGCTCGAGGAGATGCTCCATAGACCACGTACTGGCGCACCGCCTCGGTGGCTTCAACCGCATTCGAGTGAGTTGCCGCAACCAGCCGCGAGATGTATCTCGACACGAGCCTGGGCAGATACACCCTGTCCATAACGGCGAACACCTGTTGCAACTCCGCGGCTCCGAGAGTCCAGGAAGGTTGAGGCGACTCGCCTCGCCTGCGAGTCGAGATGATTCGGTCGAGCGTCTCCACCTCTACATTGTTGACGGTCAGCTTGAAGAGGAACCGGTCCAGTTGTGCTTCCGGGAGCGGATAGGTGCCTTCCAGCTCAATGGGATTCTGGGAGGCCAGGACGAAGAAGGGATCGGGCAATGGCCGGGTCGTTCCGAGCAAGGTCACATTCTGCTCTTGCATTGCTTCGAGGAGCGCCGACTGAGTCTTGGGCGACGCGCGATTGATCTCATCGGCCAGCAGAAGGTTGGTGAAGATGGGACCCGGGTGGAAACTCATCTCACGTTTGCCGTCCGTCCCGTCCTCGAGTATGTGTGTGCCGAGGATGTCGCCCGGCATCAAATCGGGCGTGAACTGAACTCGCTTGAACTCGAGGTTTAGAATCTGCCCAAGGGCCTTCACCAGGGCTGTCTTTCCAACCCCAGGCAAACCCTCGAGGAGTATGTGGCCTCGGCTCAGGATGGCCACCAGGACCATGCGGTGAAGATCGGAGCGGCCCAGCAGGATTGTGTCGAGCTGTTCGAGCGTCTTCAGGGCCAGCTCGACTGCCGGTCTCAGTTCTTCCGGTTGCAGCAGTATTTCGCGTGTGGGTTCTTGCATCGTTGGCTAACTGCAATTCTGGGGGGTCGTTGGTTGGTCAGACTTCAATGTCTTTCAAAGTAGCGCTTGACTGCGCCCTTGTGCCGCGGCAGAACGCTTTGAGTGAAGGCGGACCCGCCGCCGGAGCTTGCGCCCGAAAGCGCCCCGGAGCGCGCGGCGCCGCTCTTCTCTACCGATGGTGCTCCCACGCTACGGCCTACGAGCTGGCTGTCTTTGAGGCCGGCCAGCACCGAAGGCGAGAGAACCTGCTCCTTAAACTTCGCTCCCCGCTCTGAAGTTCCGTCGCTCCAGGTCATTGGAGCATCGGCCCGGCCTCGATCGACTCCGCCGCTGCCTGGGGTGCTCCAGGCGGCCATCAAATCCGCTACCGACATATCGCCTGCGTTCTCCGCGAGAAACTCGGCGAGACCCGCGCTGTCGCACTTGCCGGCATTCTCACACTTCTTCAGAGTCTTTAAGTCTATCAGTCCCGCGTCGCGCAGTTTAGCCAGACGCTCGGATAGCTTGCCCTTTGACTTGCCCAGAGCGGCAGATAATTGCTTGAGCTGTTCTTTGCTGAGCGAACCGGCTTTGAGAGCGTCCAGAGTTTCCTGTGAGAGACCACTGTCCGCGAGATCATCCGCCCCCGTCGCGGACTGGGTCAGGTCTGACAGCTCCTTCATCGATTCGGTCATGAGCTTTGAATCCAGGGCGCCGCCTTCGTCGGTCAACGCCTTCGAGAGAGCCTCAGCCTGGCCCAGCCGTTCTGAGTTCGCGGCCATCTTCTCTGTAGCTTCCTGGGTAGTCTTTGCAACCGCGTCTTGAAGGTGATCGAGGGCCTCCCAGGTCCTGGCCGGATCCTCGCCCGAAGCATCGGAACGAATCTCGGCCAGCTTCTGCTCGAGTGAATCAGCTTTGACTTCCTCGATGATATCTTCTTTCTTCAGCGCCTCGATCTCGCCCGCGAGCTTGTCAGCCTCGCGTGCGATATCAAGCGGGCGATCCTCAGTCATCGCGGCGAAGTGGACGGGGACGACAAAACTGATCGTGACGAAGAACGCTGCCGATATAAAGAGACCCGAGGCCCGACGGCCCTTCCAACGCAGGCGAGGAGCCATGATGGACGGCATCCGCGCAACCCAGTCTCCCATATCGGTCTGCTCCTCAGCCATTAACAGACCGCCACATCCACTTTGGCGATCCAACACGGCCCGGACTGCAGACTGAGACGGCATCCGCCTTCTCGCCAGGATCAGGGCGCAAGCAACGATCGGTATTATCGCAAGCGCTCCCCACAACAGCATCCGGGTCGAGGCGCCGGCTGCGGCTCGGAGCGCCAGCACGATCGTGCCCCAGGCGAACAGCCACATCGTTACCAGGCTCAGCAGGTACTTCAGCACGAGGAGACCCTGTATCCTGAAGGCGAATCTTCGGATCGTGCGGTCATGAAACTGACCACTTTCAGAGTTATTCCTGGAGGTCTGAGCCATGTGGGAAAGATAGCGAATGCTACGCTTTGGAGCAAACCGAAATGCGAAATGCGAATTTCGAAATGCGAAGTGCGAAATGCGATTTCGGAAAAACTCGGACTTCGCGGTTCGCAGCTCCTTTCCTTTCGTCTTCGCGCACAGGACCGACTTTGACGTAAGCAATCGCCAATTGGTTGCAAAGGGGAAGTGCGAAAATTCGGATCGCGGAATTTCGCATTTCGCACTTCGAATTTCGCATTTCGTCGCTTTGCTTATCGTCGCATAAGAAAGTTTTTCTTGACGTCGTGGCGCACAAAGGTTATTCTGCTGGTTCACTGTAGGAACGTGGTGATTTAATACAAATTGCTCCACGTTAAAAATGTGCTAAATCGGTGCGGCAAAGTTTCAGGAACCCTGCGCATGATTTAGCGCGGGGTTTTTCGTTTTTGCTCTTTACACCAACCATACGTGGCGATTTAAAGGCTACTTGCTCCACGGAAAAAACTGCTAAACAGCCCGGGAAGAATTCGAAAAACCCCGCGCTAGTTTGGCGCGGGGTTTTTTTCTTTTTGGCCTGATTGTCGCCGCTGCGGGGGGGGCAGGTGATTGCGACAGGAGGTCAACTCATGAGCTTTGTTAAAGGATTGAAGTGCCGGGAGTGCCGCCGAGAGTATCCCAAACAGCCGATCGCCGGATGCGAAGACTGCTTCGGCCCGCTCGAAGTTGAATACGACTATGAAGCTATCTCGCGGGTGCTGACTCGCGAGCTTATCGCATCGCGCGAGAAGAACCTGTGGCGTTATCGCGAGCTGTTGCCGATCGATGGTGAGCCGGTCGTCGGCCGCGCAAGTGGAGGCACCCCACTCCTGAAGGCCGAGCGGTTGGGACGCGTGCTTGGCCTCAACAATCTCTACATCAAGAACGACAGCGTCAACGCGCCAACGCTGTCATTCAAAGATCGGGTTACGGCTGTCGCGATCAATAAGGCGCGCGAGTTCGGGCTCAAAGCCGTCGGCTGTGCTTCAACGGGGAACCTCGCGAACTCGGTTGCTGCCAACGCCGCAGCCGCCGGACTGCCTGCCTTCATCCTCATCCCAGACAATCTCGAACAGAGTAAAGTGACCGCAACATCGATCTACGGCGCACGAGTGATCGCGGTTCGAGGGAACTACGATGCGGTGAATCGCCTCTGCAGCCAGATCGCCGACCGTTATCCCTGGGGACTGGTCAACGTGAACCTCCGACCCTTCTACGGCGAAGGTTCGAAGACCTTCGGATACGAGATAGCCGAGCAACTCGGCTGGCGCGCCCCCTCAGCCGTGGTCGTGCCGATGGCTGGAGGGTCGCTGATCAGCAAGATTCATAAAGGCCTCAAGGAACTCGAGCAGCTCGGGTTGCTGGAGAACGAAGCAAATACTCGCATATTTGGAGCGCAGGCGAGCGGTTGCAATCCCATAGCTGACGCTGTTAAGCGCGGCGTCACCGACATTCGGCCAGTCAAGCCGAATACGATCGCCAAGTCGCTCGCCATCGGCAATCCGGCCGACGGATACCACGCGCGCAACGTGATAGTCGCCAGTGGTGGCTGGGCGGAGGACGTAACCGACGACGAGATCAGAACCGGAATCCGATTGCTGGCCGAGACCGAAGGCATATTCACCGAGACCGCAGGCGGAGTGACGGTCTCGGTCACCAGGAAGCTTGTCGAGCAGGGTCGGATCGCTCCGGATGAGTTGACGGTCATCGCGATAACCGGCAACGGTCTCAAGACTCAAGAGGCAGTCGAGCTCGCGCCCCCGACCGTTATCGAACCGCGGCTGGAGGAGTTCGACCGGGCAGTGAGCGGCCATAAAGTGGCAGAAGCGCGAAGCAGCCACTAACAAGAGCAACTGAAGTCAGCACTAAGGAGGAAGAGCAAATGGCATTAAAGGTGATCATCCCTACCCCATTTCGGAGACTGGTTGGAGACGCGGATGTTGTGGAAGTAGAACCGGGCACGGTGAAGGACTTGATCCACAATCTTGACGACCGGTATCCGGGCTTTCGCGCCCGATTATGTGAAGAGGGGGGCGAGCTTCGCCGGTTTCTGAACATCTACATCGACGGCGAAGACATCAGGTTTCTGGATAACCTGGCTACTAGCATTCCCGATGGCGCAGAGGTTTCAATCGTCCCGGCGATCGCAGGCGGGTAAGAGCAGGATTTAGGATATAGGATTTAGGATATAGGATTTAGGATCTAGG
>DASYSA010000591.1:0-3813 GCA_036003885.1 Blastocatellia bacterium
CTCCGCGAAACTCGTGACCACCTGGAAATTGTGGATCCCAACCCATTGGACGGCGCATCGGCGTGATTGATAAACGAGACATCCTTGAGACGGCAACGACACTCGGACTGATTCCGAGTGTCGTCGAAAAGGACTACGTTCTGGGCTGGTTGCTCGCCGGAATCAACGCGCATCCCACGATTTCCGAGTCATGGATCTTCAAGGGCGGCACCTGTCTGAAGAAGTGCTACTTCGAGACCTACCGGTTCTCGGAGGATCTCGATTTCACACTCACCGACGCCGGGCACATCGATGAGGGGTTTCTCAAGAAGACGCTGGGAGAGATCGCGACATGGGTCGAAGAAGCATCTGGCCTAACAGTCCCGGCCGACCAGATCGGAATCGACATCTACCAGAATCCGCGTGGCCGCCTCTCGTGTCAGGGCAAAATCGGCTACCGCGGCCCAGTCTCTCCCTCTGGGGGTGGTTGGCCGAAGATAAAGCTCGATCTGACAGCCGATGAGAACCTTGTGTTGCCTCACGTGGAACGTGAGGTATTCCATCCTTATTCGGATCGCCCAGATGACGGCATCCAAATCAATTGTTACGCCTACGAAGAAGCTTTCGCGGAGAAGGTGCGCGCGTTGGGCGAGAGGACTCGACCGCGCGATCTCTATGACGTCGTCAACCTTTACCGCCATACTGACAGCCGCCCATCTGGCTCCGTGCTCCTCGATGTACTGCGGCAGAAGTGTGCCTACAAGGCCATTCCGATTCCGACCGTCGCTGCCCTTCAGTCGCATCGGGAGGCCTTGGAGAGCATGTGGGACAATATGCTCGCCCATCAACTTCCAGTGCTGCCGCCATTGGCAGACTTCTGGGACGCGTTGCCCGAGATCTTCAACTGGATCAGTGGCGTTGCTGCCGCGCCTCAACGCGCGCATATTCAACATGCGGCCGGAGAGATTTCGGTCCGCAGTCGCGTTTTGCCGATGGCGGTTCCGATTCGGTCCCGCTCGGCGCTCGAGATCATCCGCTTCGCTGCGGCCAATCATCTCTGCGTCGATCTGACCTACGACGGCTCGGTTCGCCGGATCGAGCCCTATTCGCTTCGGCAGACAGCGGAGGGCAACTTCGTCATTCACGCGACCCGATCGGATTCCGGCGATCATCGCTCGTACCGCGTAGATCGAATCGACACAGCCACAGTGACTTCGCAGGCCTTCATCCCGCGCTACGCCGTTGAAATCACCTCGGGCGGTCCGATTACAATCGGCGCGTCAACCGCGCGGCCCCGCATTAGTCGTCCGGCGCGATCCGTCGGACGCACCTCGGGACCGACCTATGTGTACCGGTGCAGCTACTGCCGCAAGACCTTCAACAGACGCTCGATGGATAGTTCTCTTAACGCCCACAAGAATCCACGCGGCTACCCGTGCCCGGGCCGCATCGGCATCTACGTTCGGACGAAATACTCGTAATCTATTTCTTGTTGGACTTGTCCATTAGTAATGGAAAGTACCAATTAGTGGACAAGCCAAGTCGCGCGTCATACAGCCCCTAGACAGCCGGAAGGTGAAGTTGGCTTAAAAACGCATCAAGAAATAGAGCACCTGCTCTTCGTCGACAAAAACAGGCTACTCAGACGGTGAGAAGTGTCGACTAGTACTCACCGTCGACAAAATGCTATAAAGCGGTGCGGGGTGGAGCAGCCTGGTAGCTCGTCGGACTTCCAAGAACTCTCTAGAAATCAGCGCGTTCTGACATTCAGACAGCCAGTAGACAGCCAAAAACAGCTATATCGACAAGCACGAAGTTGTCTTAAATCGACAACTTTATGTACGGGCGCATTCTCTCGCCCAGCGCGCGAACGAATCTGCGATGGATACTTTGGCCTCTGTTACAGCAGTCTCACCATCGATTCCGGAGTAGGTAATGACAACGGACCTCCCTAATTGTGCTCGCTCCGCAGATGGTTGCATGATCCACCCGCGCTATTTCTTCCCACACACGTCGGATCAGGTGCGGTCGAGCCGAGAGATTTGATGAATGCCTCGCATCCGCAGCCAGCGACCGTGCAACGACCTTCACCGCGCCGATCTGGCGTCGCCTCGCGGGGATCATTCGAGGAAGTCATGTTGTATATCCTTCTTCGAGCAAGAAGCACGAGAGTTCACGAACCTGATTGTTGAGAACGGACATCATTTGCGGTCAGACGCGGTCACGGCTGAAACACGACTTGAAAAAGTCGCCACAGCTTCTAACGGCCTTGCAGCAGCCGCAAGTTCGAGGAACTGATCTGTTTCAATGCAGCCGGCGCGCTCTCGCCCATCGTTACCTGACATTTGTAGCTAAACGAGTTGCCCGAAGCGTCCAGCCGTGAACATTTTATGCGGGATCCGGAACCATCAAGCGAGATAGGCTCGCTCGAATGATCTGCCCATTCAACTGAGAACGCCTTAATACGCTCTTGCAAAGCGCCATCAACAGTGAATGTGAACGGAAAGCCGTCATATTGCAGATCCCAGGACGGAGATCTCGTAGCTTCCCGAGAATCCCAAATCTCTTCCGTTGCCCAGCCTCTGACCGTGACGCTTCGGGACCCAAAGGACTTAATGAATCTGACAGAACTAGGCGACTCGGACAGGTAGATTAGTGGATGTGGCTCGTTCCATTCGCAGGCCCCACGATCGTTGATTTCGCATTCGACGCCGTAAGGGCGCTTCAGCCTACCGCCAACATCGCTCGGAGTTACGTTAAATATGTATTCGAAGCCTCCCCATTGCCCGTCGTAGCAAGCGGGATCTCGCACGACGCCAGCCTCGCGCGCCCGCTGCAACGCTAGTCCCCAGACGTTCCACGGAAAGTGCGAAAGGTCCGCAGGCAGACAGTGTTTGTCATCCATATCACTAGTCTTTCGTCGAGTCCCGTACGCCTTGGTCGTGGCCTTGAGGTATGGCTCGTCACGTGCGATCGTGACTGTGGCGGTGCCGAGATGTGCTAGAGGACGATGTAGGGAACGAGCAGCCCCGCCGCCTCCTCTGATCGACAACAAGACCTGCCCTTCGGTAGCGCCCCGAATCCATTTGCAAGTGAACGGCTGAGGCGTGCTGGAGATCTTCTTGCCCGGTTGATATGGCTGGACGCAGGTGAGGTTGACGGCGGTCAAACTGTCAAAGACCGGTTGTGTGCTGCTGACAGGTCCCAGCGAACTGTAGCCAATATGCTTTGTGCGGTCTCTTCAGTAGCCCCGATAACGACGGGAGACGCCGGACCGGATTGGAAGGCGGCATGTTCAACGCAGCGAAAGAACTCGCGGCGTGTATCGTCAGATACGGTTCGAGACCATATCTCCCACTTCGTCATCGATGCAGACCGATAGTTCGGATTGCCACAGAATTGTTCGTGTGTGACGTCTTCGGTGATGCTGCTACCGTCGGCGGACACCTTTATGACCGCGATCTTGACGCCGGCCGAACCTTCGATGTCTTGTTTGTGGGAGGTATACCATTCACCACAATAGCTGTCGCGAAAGGCTTGCTCCGAGCTCGTTGCGAAGGTAGTCCTCGTCTCATTCGGAACCATTCCCAGGCCGCAGGCTTCACCCCATGAGCGCACCGAGTCCTGCGCCCATGCAGTGCTTGTGGCGGCGACCAGTGCCATGACACTGGCGAAAAGCGGCGAATGAAGAAACCGGAGGAATTGAGGCCTCATCGATCGTCCTCTCCAATTGTGCTCGTGTCGTCGCGCTTGTCGAGGCGTCTGCGCAAGACGCGTCGCGAACAGGTACGCGCCTGTCCAGCCACACCGGTATCAACCTGAGGCATAGAGTAA
>DASYSA010000592.1:0-4332 GCA_036003885.1 Blastocatellia bacterium
GGACGCAGCCGATACGTGCTGGGATGAGACGGGCAAGAAACTTGTCGAGCCGGCAACGTTCAGTGGTGCCGGCGCCTGCAATAAGATGTACCCGGTACACAGCGAGCCTCGCCTCATTGCGGGGGCGCCGCTAGCCAACGACGTGCTCAAATGCCGATTGAAGCCGATCATTTACTCCGATTATAAGGTGGCCTTCACGGAAGCGCAGAAGGCGAAGATCGCGACGATCTTTTCGGCAGGCGTTTGCGATTTCAGCAAGCCAGGCTTGGAGCAGGTGCCGCTTAAAGGTACCTTCCGCCGCTATTGAGATGTTCGTGCCGACAGTGGAGACATTGCACCTCAGACTGGAGGAGAGAGAAAACATGGCGACAATCAAACGCTCGATTCTGCTTGCTCTGATCCTGGCCGCTTGTTTGACTGCACGCGTCAAAGCGTCGGCCGAGGTCGATATCATTGGGGACGTCGTCTACGGACACAAAGACGGCATGGCTCTGACCTTCGATGTATTGAAGCCGAAGACGAATGCCAATGGCGCCGCAGTGATCTTTATGGTCAGCGGAGGCTGGGTCTCGACATTTCAGCCGCCCCAACAAGCGGCGGTTCGATTTCAGGCACTATTGGACAAGGGCTTCACGGTGATCCCGGTCCGGCACGGGAGCAGTCCGAAGTATGTAATTCCCGAGATCGTTGCAGACGTCAGGCGCGCGGTTCGTTTCATCCGCCACAACGCGAAGCAGTGGGGCATCGATCCGAACCGCCTCGGCGTCTTTGGTGGCAGTGCCGGCGGCCATCTATCTCTGGTAATCGGCACGGCCTCGGACGATGGGGACCCCAAAGCAACCGAGGAATTCATGCGCCAGAGCGACCGCGTAGCCTCGGTCGTGGCTTACTTCCCGCCAGTCGATCTTCGGCCTCTTGCCCGTGGAATCCGCACCGCGCCTCCTGCCGAAGGCGCGAAGCCCGAGCGCTTTCCGGCGCTGAACTTCGAGAAAGAGAAGGCGGCTGACTATTCGCCGATTGTGCACGTGTCTCCGGACGATCCGCCGACGCTCCTCATTCATGGCGACAAGGATGAACTGGTTCCGGTGAGCAACAGCAAGAGCATTTATGAGGCGTTCCAACAGAACAAGGTTAAGACGGAGCTGATCATCATCGAAGGTGCGGGGCATGGATTCCAGGGCATCGCCGCGCAGACCGCCAACGCACGAATGGTGGCGTGGTTCGAACAGACCTTGCTCAAGAGTTCGACGAAGGCGCGCCCGTAAGCGGTGACTTCTCAGCGGAGGATGAACCCTTTACGTAGTGGGTCCAACGGGTCGATAAAGAATTCGTGGCGGCCGGTTATATGCGCCGTGCCTTCCACTTCAGGAATGATTGCTTCGTAAGAACCGAACCTCGTTCTGGAAACGACCCGCCCTTTGAACTTGCTCCCAATGATGCTCTCAATCACGATCGGCTCGTCGAGACCAAGCTCACCTCTCGCATGATAAATTGCCAGTCGACCGCTTACGCCTGTGCCGGTCGGAGAACGATCGACTTCCCCCTCGGCGAAAATGCAGACGTTTCGACTGTGCGAATTGTGATCGAGGGCGGGCCCGGTAAAGATGGTTCCGTAGAGGAAGCTCAGATCTTCTTCAAAAGGATGCCGGATCGCGCGGCTGGCCATCACCGCGCGCTTGATAGCCATGCCCTTCTCGATGAGCGACCGGAACCCTTCGGGCGCGCAGGTTAGCCCGACATCCTCGGCTCTTACATAAGCGTAGAAAGCGCCCCCAAAAGCCAGGTCGTAGCGGATTGGTCCAAGTCCGGGCACGTCGACCTGTTCATCCAACGCTACAACAAAAGATGGCACGTTGTGAAAATAGACGCTGGACACTCTTCCGTCATGGGCTCTCGCATGAGATGTAACGAGACCCGCGGGAGTGTCGATTCTGATAGTCGTCACTGGCGCTGCAATCTGCAGCATGCCGGTCTCGAGTGCGACTGTTGTTATACCGATAATCCCGTGACCGCACATCGTGCTATAGCCCTCATTGTGAATGAAGAGAACTCCTATGTCGGCCCCTGGCGATATCGGAGCCGTGATGATGCAGCCATACATATCGGCGTGACCGCGGGGTTCCCACATCAGGGCTGTTCGCAAGTGATCGAGATGGGCTTGTGCGTAGCGGCGCCGGGCCAGGATCGTCGGGCCGGGGAGATCCGGAAAGCCGCTGGTGATCACGCGAAAAGGCTCGCCTTCGGTGTGGGCATCGATGGTTGTTATTCGTAACCAGTCTGACGGCGGATTCCACATGGGATCAGGCCCTCGATTTTGCGATTCTTGTTGCGACCGCCAAACGGTTATACTCATCGCTCCAATGTTATCCGTCAAGTTTGAGCTACCGAATTTCACCCTTCAGGATGCCGCGCGGCTGGCAGAGCGCTCGTACGGTATTCACGGTGAAGCACGTCCCTTGCCGAGCGAGCGCGACCAGAATTTCTACTTCAGGGCAGAGTCCGGTGAGGAGTTTGTGCTGAAGATAGCGAACGCGGCTGAGCGAAGGGAAGTACTCGATCTGCAAAACAGCGCACTCGAGCATCTGGCCTCGCATGCTTCCTCGATCTCGCTTCCACGGCTTTGCCCGACGAAGACGGGCGAATCGATCGCCGCGATTGAAGGGCCTGACGGAACTGCCCACTTCATGCGGCTGCTGACCTACGTGCCGGGTAAGCTGCTGGCCCAAGTCAATCCTCACACGCCCGAACTCCTCCGCAGTCTGGGCCGCGTCCTGGGAACAATGGACTTCGCGCTCCAGGATTTTGCTCATCCTGCAGCACAACGCGAATTGAAGTGGGACCTGAAACGTGCGACCTGGATTCGGGATTACGTTCACTACATTGCGATCCCCTCGCAGAGATCAATCGTCGAGCGCTTTCTCTCGCAATTCGACCTAAGCATTGCCCCTGCGCTGGCCACACTGCGAACGAGCGTGATCTACAACGACGCAAATGACTACAACGTGATAGTAGCTGAAGGCGACCCATGGGCGAGAAGGGTCATCGGAGTGATCGACTTCGGAGACATGCTGCACTCTTACACGGTCGGCGATCTTGCGGTCGCTGCCGCGTACGCGATGCTGGATAAGCTTGATCCGATTACCGCTGCCGCCCACATAGTCGCCGGCTATCATCAGGCCTTCGCACTCACCGAGCAGGAACTCGAGCTGCTCTACCCGTTGATCCGGGCCAGGCTCTGCATCAGCGTGACCAATTCGGCTTATCAGCAGCAGGTCGAGCCTGACAATGATTACCTGGTCATCAGCGAGCGGCCGGCGTGGACTTTGCTCGAGCGGCTCGAAGATGTCAGTGAAGAGTTCGCTCACTGCGCATTCCGACATGCGTGCGGTCTCGCTCCTTCGTCGCATTCATCCGCGGTCGTCCAGTGGCTCAAGCAGAATCCGGATAGCATCGCACGAGTTGTCGAGCCGGATTTGGGAGTCGATAGTGTTGTTGTTCTGGATCTCAGCTTCGGCAGCCGTGAGCTTGGCGACCTGACCGAGCTATCCGACGTGGAGGCATTCACGCAGAAGTTGTTCGGCCGGCTCAAAGCCGCAGGCGCGAGCGTTGGCGTCGGCAGGTACAACGAGGCGCGTCCCATCTACACCAGCGAACTGTTCAAGGCTCAAGGCAACGACGGGGCCGAGTGGCGGACCGTGCATCTGGGACTCGACCTCTTCATGAATGCCGGCTCGCCCATTTTTGCGCCGATTGCAGGCAGGATCCATAGCTTCTGCAATAACGCCGGCTTACTGGACTACGGTCCAACGATTATCCTCGAGCATACGGTTGCAAGTGGATCACTGACATTCTTCACCTTATACGGTCATTTGAGCGAAGACTCTCTCGAAGGCTTGTATCACGGGATGCCCGTCAAGCAGGGCGAGCGAATAGCCAGCATCGGTGACTATCCGATCAATGGCGGATGGCCGCCGCATCTTCATCTTCAAATCATTGTCGATATGCTGGGCCGCGAGGGCGAGTTTCCCGGCGTGGCCCTTCCCGGACAACGGGACATCTGGCTGAGCCTGAGCCCGGACCCGAATTTGATCGCGCGAATACCTGCCGATCGTTTTCCTTCTGCATCGATGAGCCACCAGGAGATTCTCGACGCAAGGGACAGGAGCCTGAGCCACACACTAAGCATCTCGTACAACGAGCCGATCAAGATCGTGCGTGGAGCGATGCAATATCTGTACGATGAGGACGGACGGGCTTATCTGGATGCGGTCAACAATGTGGCTCACGTCGGGCATTGCCATCCTCGTGTTGTCAGAGCCGGCCAGGAGCAGA
>DASYSA010000593.1:0-21857 GCA_036003885.1 Blastocatellia bacterium
CTTCATTCCAGCTATCAACTTCCGCATGTCAACCTCCATTCTCGCTTGAGCCCATCCACGGTTGCCGTCTCGGCGAGACCCCCGCGGCTTTCACGACCAGCCCGCGGTCTGAAAGCTCCAAGCTCGCGTCCTTCAGTTCTCGCGGAATCTTCAATGACGCCGTCCAGTGACTCGTACTGGGTTACAAGTACTTCGCTCAAGTTGCTTTCTTACCGCTCCGTTTGATACTACTGGGTGCTTTCTGATTGTAAGCTACGGCTGCACGTACTAGATTCTTTAAGGCGGGCTCATCAATCTTGTCACCTTCATGAAAGTCGATGGCTCTTGTTGCCTTTGCTTCAAGGCCGGCATTGAAAAGACCGTGCGGATCTTCCAGGAATGCGCCCTTGAAAAAATTCACCTTCACATGGTCTTTGAAGCTACCCACCGCACAGACCATCCCATGATGATTCCACACGGCGGTATTCCACTTCCAATCCTCGATGATGTCAGGGTCTGCCGCATTTATTAGTTTACGGAGTCGGGCAAACACTTTACCGCGCCAGTCAACAAGGTCTGCGATTTGTTTGTCAATAAGTTGTGATGCATTCATTAGTTATTACCTCGAGCTACGCTTTTAGCTTTCTTCAGCCGCGTCGACCGTTACGTTCATCGTGTCGGCGTGGCGCTCAGAATCCAGTTAGCTGGGATCGAGTGATGCCCGTGCATCACTCGATCCTCTTTTTTGAGAGTAACAATTGGGAAAGGACCATCACAAGAGCCAATCGCCGCGTGTTAGACCAGTCCAATTCTATCGTCAGTTCAGGTATATTGATTCGATGGAATTCCACGTCAGCCTGGTTGATCGGAAGGACCTCAGCGGAGAGATCTACCGCCAATTTCGGCGTGCCATCGTTGATGGTCGGCTAAGGCCCGGAGAACTCCTGCCTCCGAGCCGCGAACTGGCGCGGCGCCTGAGCGTTGCTCGCACTACCGTCACCGTGGCTTATGACCGGCTTGCGAGTGAGGGGTTCGTCTCCTCGCGCGTGGGAGCGGGAACCTTCGTGAACGAACACATTGCTCCCTCACCCCGCGCCACGAAGAGGCTTCTGGCCGACGGACCGTTGCGGCCACTGCCCATTTGGGATTCGATACCCCTGTCTACCGCTTTCGCCGCGCCGGCGCAGTTCGACTTTCGCACGGGTATTCCCGATGCATCGCTGTTCCCACATGATCGATGGCGCCGATTGCTCTCCTGTCAGCTACGCCCCGAGATCCTACGCGACGCCGTGTACGGGGATCCGGCAGGCCATCGGGATTTGCGCGAGGCTATCGCTCATTACATCGGAGTCGCTCGGGGTGTGGAAGCTTCGGCGGACGACGTCACTATCGTGAGCGGTACTCAGCAGGCGCTAGATGTCGTGGCTCGCACTCTGCTCGAACCGGGCGATGAGGTCGCCGTCGAAGATCCGGGTTATCAGCCGATAAGATGGCTTTTAGAATCGCTCGGCGTTCGCGTGAGCGGTGTGCCGGTCGACCAGTGCGGACTTATTGTCGAAGCTCTGCCACGCCACGCCCGGCTCGTATACGTGACGCCCTCCCATCAATACCCACTCGGGGTGTCGATGGCGCTGGCACGTCGTCGGGCGCTGCTGGCCTGGGCAGAGCAAAACCACGCCGCTATTGTAGAGGACGATTACGACAGCGAGTTCCGATTTGAGGCGCGACCTATCGAGCCGTTAAAGACCATCGACAACAGTGGTCGCGTCATTTATGTCGGCTCCTTCTCGAAGACGATGTTGCCAACGCTCCGTCTGGGCTTTCTAGTGACACCGCCATCCCTCCGCGCGGCAGTTCAAAGAGCGAAGCAAGTAACGGACTGGCACACCTCGCTACCGCTTCAGATGGCGTTGGCATGCTTTATTGATGATGGTGGGTTTGCCAGGCACGTCCGCAAAATGCGGAACATCTACCGAGTTCGGCACGACATGGTTACGCATGGCTTGAGCAACGAATTCGCCGATCATCTCCAGACGGTACCGTCGACTGTCGGACTGCATGTAGCTGCCCTCGCTCGGACTGCTTCTGTCGATGAAATTGACACTGTCGTTCGCCGGGCGTCCGAGGCAGGCGTGGAGGTCCAGACGCTATCCAGGTTTGCGGTCCATGCGCCCGCGAAGCCTGGGCTGGTGTTGGGCTACGGGGCGATTCCTGCTGCGAAAATCGAAGAAGGATTACGGCGGCTTCGGCTTTGCCTCGTCCCTTAGCATTTTCGGGTTGGTGTGATATGTTCTCGCCCATGAAACCATTAGATTCCATCTCCCGCCGGTCGTTCCTGGCACTCGCAGGAGCGGCTCCATTCGCATTCGGCGCGCCTAAGGGAAAGCGCGTTCCGGTCGGCCTCGAACTCTATTCCGTTCGCGACGAGCTGGCGAAAGACCTGCCGGCCACAGTTCGCGCGGTCGCGAAGATGGGTTACGAAGTGGTTGAATTCTTCTCGCCTTACTACAGCTGGACGCCCGCCTATGCCAAAGAGGTGCGGAAGCTCATGGACGATCTGGGCATCCGCTGCAACTCGACCCACAACGGCGCCAACGCATTCACACCCGAAGGTCTCGAGAAGGCGATTGAGCTGAATCAGGCTCTGGGAGCCAAATTCATCGTGATGGCCAGCGCCGGAAACGTGACCGGCCTCGACGGTTGGAAGGCAGTCGCAGATAAGCTGAGCCGGGCCGCCGATAAGCTCAAACCCCTCAAAATGCGTGCCGGGTTCCATAACCATAAGGCGGAATTCATGCCGCTGGAAGGTAAACGTCCCATGGAAGTACTTGCCGCCAACACGCCAAAGGACGTGACACTGCAGCTTGACGTGGGCACGTGCGTGGATGCGGGATACGATCCCGTTGCCTGGATCAAGGCCAATCCCGGTCGCATTACTTCTATCCACTGCAAGGAGTGGACTGCCGTGGAGGGCAAAGGTTATCGAGTTCTGCTCGGAGAAGGTGATGCGCCGTGGGCTAAGATCTTCAACGCGGCTGAATCCAAAGGCGGAGTGGAGTATTACCTCATCGAGCAGGAAGGCAGCAGATTCCCGTCGCTTGAAACGGCTGAGCGTTGCCTCGCCAATTACAAGAAGCTGCGAGCGTGAGCCAGTGACAAAAGGCCCGGTCCAACAATGAGTCGGACCGGGGCTGGGAGGTGCTTACTACGCGAGAGTTCTAGTAGCTGAGAGTCGCACGGAGATTTATGGATCGACTACCGACCGGAGCTCCCACTACACCAAACGTGGTGCTGAAGACGTTCGCGTCGGGGAAGCCCCACCTCGGGTGATTCAAGACGTTGTTGAAACTTGAAAACAGTTGGAAGCGGCCTTGCTCCGTAACGTGAAAGGTCTTCGTCAGCGAGACGTTCCAGACAAAGGTATTCCTGTCACGAAGGAACAACAGCTGGCCAAACTCACCCGGCGTTGTGTTCGGAATCAGGAACTGAGGGTTGGCCCGGCCATCTGGTCCTATGAGCTTCGGGTCGACCGCCAGCCGCTGCAGATCAGTAGTACCAACTCTGCCTGTTAGGCGTGTGAGTTGCGCGTTGAACATCTGCTGAATCTGATCCAGGGTAACGCCTGGAGCGAGACGGACACCACCGGCAGCCGGGTTGTTGCTTCCGATGGGGTTTGCGCCAGGGTTGTTACTGTTGACAGTCTGGAATCCGCCCGTCAATTGGATCGGCACCCCGGTTTGGAACGCAAAGACCGAACCGAGAGTCCATCCGCCGGCAACGGCTTCGAGAACGGGATTGTCGAGCGACAGCCACCGCCCTCGCCCGATCGGCAGATCGTAGGTCCCAAGCATCTGGATTACATGCCGGATGTCGAACGGAGACACCCGACGGTCCAGTCCGATGTTCCGCAAGGTTGTAAAATCGAGATTCTGATTCTGGTTGTCTACCGAAAGATTGGTCAGACTCTTGCTCCAGGTGTAGTTAGCCGTCCAATCGATGCCGTGCGAGAGCCGTTTCCGAAACTGAACCTGAAGACCGTTGTAGCTGTTCCATCCTGTATCATCAATATAGTTCATCCGGCCCGAGACAAAGGGATTCAGCATGAAGAAGTTGATCGGAAGCGTTCCGGGCGCGTTGTAGTTCGGATTTATTCTGACGCATGGGCTGAAGGCGTTGCCGAACATGCGGCAGACGTAGTTCTGATTTGTCGCCAGGGTATTGGCCAGCGCGCCGGCTTCACCGTTTTGCAGGTTGGTGATAAAGGCAGTCGACCCGTACCCCTGGCCCGCAGCAATCGCCGCTACCCCGCCCCGTGCGCCGAAAGCCTGGTCGAAGATCGGCGTCCCCACCTGCCCAGCGAGTCCGCGATTCTGGAAACTCTGCACTCCGGCGGCCTGGTTGATGGACAGGTTCTTCTGCGCGCCCTTGAATTCCTGCAGGAATCCATTTTCGAAGATGTTGACCTCGTTCAGATTGCTTGTTCGCCAGGCGAGGTGCGACTGATTTCCAACGTACCGGACCTCCAGCACCGTGTTCTTGCCGAATTCGCGCTGGATCCCAACGGTCCAATTGATCGTGTATGGCGCGCGCAGTGTTGGGTCGAATCCATTGATGGCCCGGGTGAACGTCTGGTCCGCCTGGTTGATGACCTTCTTATAGTCGGTAGTGGTGAACGCGAACGATGAGGCCGTCAGCGGGTTGGCCACTACGTCCGACAGAGTGTAGAACAACGGCAGTAGTGTCTGTCCCGGCTGTCCCGGTATTAGAGTGGTCGCCCCGATTGTCTTTCCAGCATTAGGACCGAGATTTGCCGCAAAGAACTGAGTACCCTCGTCGTACACAATCTGGCCATACGAAGCACGAATGACAGTTTTGGAACCGCCGAGAAGTTTGCCCAGCAGACCCTCTGTTCTGTTGGGATTCCAGGCGAAGCCGAAGTTTGGAGCAAAGTTCTTCCAATCGGTGTTGTAGGGCACACGGCCGACTTGCACCGTGGGGTTGTTATTTCCGCTGAGGGCGCCAGGAGTAAACAGCTTTGTCGACGGACCAAAGAGGCTCGCCAGGTCCGGCGACGCGGTAATCTTCTTAACATCGTGCATCGGACCCTGTGCCTCCCAGCGTAGCCCGTAGTTCAGCGTGAGGCTCGGTTTGATACGCCACCGGTCCTGCGCATAGGCGCCGCCCATGAGCGAGCGGGTCCAGGTGAAGTTAATGAAGCCGTCATACTTGAGAGTATCGGGATTGACGACTCGGGTGAAGTTTGACGCCGATACTCTGCCGACCAGCAAATTGTAGAGAGCGGCAGGAGCTCCAAGATCGGTGTTGTTGATACCCGGTATGGTAGTCGCAGTGAAGGCTGTGGACAGCAGTGTGTCGCCATTCGGGGTTCCCGTCCCGTAAGTAGGAACCTGAAATATCTCTCCAGTGTCCTTCCAGTCTGTCTTGCGGTAGCTGGCGCCAACCGTGTACGAGTGCTGTCCGCGATTCAGCGTCAAAGTGTCGTACAACGTCGTGATGTAGTGCCGGCCTGTAACGTTTTGCTGATCGATGAACGGGACAGCGGGACCAGGGTTGACACCATCCGAGAAGGGTAGATTGCCGCCGATGCGCAATGGCTTGTCGTTGAACGTAAAGTAGGCGCCATAGGCCGACGATGCATTCGAGTCGCCGCTGTGTTGCACCCCGTAACGGAGCTCGTTGAAGGTCTGCGGCGAAAAGCTGGATTGTAGCGCAGCGGACCATACGAAGTAGCCCAGCCGGAATGGATTCGTCCTGCTGATGTCAGGAACAGGCAGGCGCCTTTCGCCCGCCTGCCAGTTATGCCTGTAGTTCCATGCGAAGGTTATCTGCTGTTTCTGGGTTGCGAAGTAATCGAACCGCACCGCCGGGAAGTAGGCAAAGTTATTGTTCTCGGCGTTCCACGTGTAGGTGTCACGGTTGAGGTCGGTGCCCGCGACGCGGGAGGCGCCCTGCGGGATCTTGTTGTTTATCGCGAGGATCGATTGCGCTACCGGATCAAGTTTCGTCGGAGCGCCCTTTGCCGCGGCAAGATCCAACACGTTCACCGTTCTCAACTGGTTTGTCGTGCCGCTTACGATATAGGTGAAGATTCCCTTCTGAGCGTCCGGCGTCAATACCTTTATAGTCCGGGGAACTGTCAACGGCGAATAGGCTCGCTCGAAGTTGACGAAGACGAACATCTTCTGCTTGAAGGAGCCAAAGGGAATCAGCGGCCCTCCAAAATTGCCGCCGTAGTTCTGAGTGCGACTAAAGACCCGCGTCAGGTTTTGGGCGTTTCGGGAAAAAGTGTTCGCATTGAACCTCTCGCTCTGAGGTTCGTAGAAGGCACTGCCATGGTACTTGTTCCCGCCGCGGCGGGTGGTGAACTTGATGTTCGCGCCGCTTTGCGCGCCGGAGTCTGCGCCGAGACCGCCCGTCTCTACCGATACCTCCTCGAGTGCGCCGAGGCGCACAGGCACGGTCATGAAGAATACGGTCCCACCGCTCTTGAAGCCGTTCGAGGCGTCATTGATTCCGTCGACGGTGACGTTGACAGCGCCGCCGGGCAGATTGTTGTACCGCGTGTCGCCGCCAGTCGGAGGGGATGCTCCGGGCGCGAGCCTCGCAAGAGCGAGCGCGTTGCCGCGGTCTCCCAGGGGTAATGCGTTAACAATCTTTGTCGTAATGGTACTCGCAACCAACTGAGAAGAGACCTCCAGCCCTTCCGTAGCGCCTCCGACCACAGTGATGCTCTCCGATGTCTGTCCGACCTCCATACTCACTCGCACGTCGGTGGTCTGGCTTGTCGAAACAGAGATGTTTGAGAGGATCGAGGTTTGAAACCCCTGAGACGTCACCGTCACCTCATACACACCGCTCGCCAAATCCGGAAACAAGAAGCTGCCTTGGTCGCTCGATTTAGTCTCCCTGGTGATGCCGGTCTTTGTGTCTTTCAAAACGACCTTGGCGTTAGGGAGCACGGCGCCGGTTGAATCCTGAACGGTGCCGGAGATCGATCCCACAATCCGTAGCTGCGCAACCGCCGAGTGCCCGTCGAGCACCACCGCAGCACCCAACATCAACATTAGAATAATCATTCGTCTTGAAAGGCGTTCTCGTTGCATATCTCCTCCTTCAGATAGACAACACCTTCCGGTGATGCCCTGGTCATGGTGCGGAATTCCCAGACCCTTAAAGTCTCGAGAGCCTCGACCTTGTCAGGGTCGACGGCCCGTTAGCAGCCTATTCTGCTGCATAGTTAATACGTTTAGTGAATTGGCGTCTTGTACGATTGATATGCCGGTTGTACCTGCTTAGGGTTGGTTTAGCGGTTCTGATCAAACTAATATTGAAACCGCGCTTCGTGATACCGCGTCTCTCGAGTTGAGGGACTGCACCTCCGGGAAAGCATCGATGCTCATAGCCATTACTCGAGACGTATCCCCCAACATCAGGAACTGTGAGCTGAAATTCGTTGACCGCCAGCCAATCGATCACGCGCTGGCGGTGCGGCAACTTGAGGATTATCGCGCGGCGCTCGAGCGATGCGGCGCTCTGGTCAAGAGGCTTCCGGCGGATAGCCGCTATCCCGACTCGTGCTTTGTCGAAGACACGGCGATCGTCGTGAATGAGATCGCCGTAATCGCCAGCATGGGCGCTCCATCACGTCGCGGAGAAACGCCGGCGATCGAAGCCGAACTGAGCCCTTACCGGAACATAGCGCGCGTCAGGCTCCCGGCAACGATCGACGGCGGCGATGTTCTGCGCGCCGGCAAGAACATCCTGGTCGGGCTCTCCAGCCGCACCAACGAGGCAGGAATCGAACAGCTCGCCCAAATACTCGAACCGCGCGGATACAGAGTCACACAGGTGCGGACGAGTAAGAGCCTGCATTTCAAATCTGCCTGTACGGCGATTGACGATGGAACTCTGTTGGTGAACCGGGACTGGATCCACCTCGATGACCTTGCGGGATTCAACCTTGTTTTTACTCCCGACGATGAACCTGAAGCGGCAAATGTCTTGCGGGTCAACGAGACGCTGTTCGTACAGGCAGGTTTCCCGGGTACGGTGGAACGTTTGCGGAGCGTACACGGCAAGGTTGAGACGCTCGACACATCTGAGTTGCACAAGGCAGAAGGCGCCCTGACCTGCCTCAGCATAATCTTCGAAACAAGGGGTTAGAAGGGCCGGCCACGAATTACACGAACTACACCTATCCACACGAATTATTCGTGATCATTCGCGTAATTCGTGTAATTCGTGGCTAGCCCTTCCAGCCATTGTGTCTTCGTGGCATAATGCGGCGGCTTATTATCTCGCGCCCACGGAGGTACCCTTTTGAAATCGATCGACCGCTTTCCACTTCTAACTTCGCTCGCGCTGTTGCTTGGCGCCCTGATGTTTGTCGAGCCATCTATCGCCCAGACCCCGGGTCTGCCGAGCGAAACTCCGGTTAAGTTGAAGCCCGCGACCGATGGCTTCGATTACATCAAGCGCGACGAAATGATCCCGATGCGCGACGGCGTAAAGCTGCACACGGTCATCCTGATTCCGAAGAATGCGACGAAAGCACCGATCCTCCTGACGCGGACGCCGTACAATGCGACGGAACTCACGAGCCACGCCCAAAGCTCCCACCTCGGGCCCATTCTGACAGGGTACGACAACGCCACCGAAGTGATCGTCGAGGGCGGGTACATCCGCGCGGTTCAGGACGTGCGCGGCAAGTACGGCTCCGAAGGCGATTACGTGATGAACCGCCCGCTGCACGGACCGCAGAACCCGACGCCCGTCGATCATGCCACCGATACCTACGACACAATCGACTGGCTGGTAAAGAACATCACGGAGAGCAATGGCAGGGTCGGTATACTCGGCATTTCCTACGACGGCTTCTTGCCTTTGATGGCGCTCGTCAATCCTCACCCCGCTCTGAAGGTGTCGGTGCCGATGAATCCGATGGTCGACGGCTGGATGGGAGATGACTGGTTTCACAACGGAGCGTTTCGCCAGCAGAACATGCCCTACATCTACGACCAGGAGGCGACCCGCAAATCGGAAGAGAAATGGTGGACGAGCCACTTTGACGATTACGACATGTTTATGCAGGCGGGATCGGCGGGCGAGCTTGGGCGTCGCCGCGGGCTCGAACAGGTCGGTTTCTGGCGGAAGCTTCTCGAGCATCCGAGCTACGATGCCTTCTGGCGCGACCAGGCGGTAGACAAGATTCTCGCGGCTCAGCCGCTCAAGGTTCCGGTCATGCTGGTCCACAGCCTTTGGGACCAGGAGGACATCTATGGCGACATCGCGGTCTACAAGGCGATCAAGCCGAAGGACACAGGCAACGACAAGGTGTTCCTGGTCCTGGGTCCCTGGCACCATGGTCAGGAGATCCGGGATGGCAGCACGCTCGGCGCTTTGAGATTCAACAGCGATACGGCGCTCACTTTTCGCCGAGAGATTCTGCGCCCGTTTCTGGACCAGTACCTGAAGGACGGTGCGCCAAAAGCCGACGTCCCGCCCGTTATGGCATTTGAAACAGGGACCAATACCTGGCGGCGCCTGCCGGCCTGGCCGGCGGGCTGCGCGAGCGGCTGCAGTGTTCGCCCGAAGCCGCTCTATCTTGCGGCCGGTCTCGGACTAACGTTCAGCGCCCCGATATCCGCTGACCCGGCGTTCGAGGAATACGTCTCCGATCCGGCCAAACCCGTGCCCTTCCGCGCGCGGCCAATTCAACCTACCGGCGCGGTCGACGGCACCTGGCGCGAGTGGCTTGTTGATGACCAGCGTGAGCAGTCAGGCCGGCCGGATGTTGTGGCGTTCATCTCAGAAGAGTTGACGGCGCCGGTGAAGATCAGCGGCGAGCCGATCGCCAATTTGGTCGCGTCAACCAGCGGGACCGACTCCGATTGGGTGGTCAAGTTGATCGACGTCTATCCCGACGAGGTCGCAGCTCAGCCGGAGATGGGTGGTTATCAACTGATGGTTTCGGCGGACATTTTCCGCGGCCGCTATCGTGAGAGTCTGGAGACGGCGAGACCCATCGCGGCCAATGATCCACTGTTATACCGCTTCGCTTTGCCGACGGCGAACCACGTCTTCCTGCCTGGCCACAGGATCATGGTGCAGGTGCAGTCCAGTTGGTTCCCGCTTTACGATCGCAATCCGCAGACCTTCGTCCCCAACATCTTCTGGGCAAAGCCGGGGGATTACCGAAAGGCCGTCCAGCGGATCTATCATGCGCCGGGTAAGGCCAGTTTCATCGAACTGCCGCTGGTAACGACGCCCTGATCTGTTAGCGTCAATACTAAAAGCTTCTGCAATGCTCGGTACTGGTGGGGCTTTGAGTGCGAGCGTGTGCGCTCCCCGACAACCTGGAGATGGTGAGATGGCTTTGTTTCGACGTCTCCACTTGCGACGAGATGTTCTGCGTACTATTGTCTAATAGCGATCGATGGCGAGATCGCTGAAAAAGTTCGATCTACCACTGCAACACGGCGACCTTTCCGGGCGTAGCTCTTCGAAGGAAGGTGTCATCATGTCCCATGTCGATATCGGTGTCCCAACAACGCGTTGCTCCTTAAGTCTGAATCGCGGTCTCATAAGCATACCGTTCCTGGTCTTGCTGGCGGTTGTGGGGAAGGCAGGCTTACCCTGGCGGATGATGCAACAACCGACCGGCACCACCGGCGTCTCGGAAGTTCAGAGCGATACTCGCCGGCTTGAGCCCGGCCCGCCAGTCGAAAGAGAGCTTGGCGGAGGTGGCACTCATCTTTATGAACTCACGCTGGCATCGGGTCAGTATTTGCGTTTAGTTGTCGACCAGCGCGGGATCGACGTTGTAGTCGCGGTCTTTGATCCGGGTGGAAAGCAACTAATTGAGGTAGACAGTCCAAATGGCTCCAGAGGGCCTGAGGCCGTCGTCCTTGTGGCGAAAGAGGAGGGCACCTACCGGCTGGAGGTGAGATCGTTGGACAAAGCAGCGGTGGCGGGCAGGTATGCGGTGTGGATCGAAGAGCTACGGGCAGCGAGGTCGGAAGATACTTCGCGAATCAATGGTGAGAGAGCATTATCTGAGGCGGAGCGGTTGCGTAGAGAGCGAACGGCTTCATCAAGGAAAAAGTCCATAGAAAAGTACCAGGAAGCTCTGCCGTTGATACGGGCTTCGGGCAGTCGCGACCGAGAGGCTTTCACTCTTCTGGGTCTGGCAGCGGCATATAGTTCTTTGGGGGAACGGCAGACGGCCCTCGATCATTTGATTCAGGCTCTCACGATAATGAAAGAACTGGGTGACCGCGGAGGCGAAGCCACGGTGCTCAACAACATGGGTGCGATTTACAACTTAATAGGAGAGAAGCAGAAAGCACTTGATCATTTGAATCAGGCTCTCACAATCGTGAGGGAACGTGGTGACCGTGGAGGAGAAGCAGCCACGCTCAACAACATGGGCGGGATCTACAATACAACAGGAGAGAAGCAAAAGGCTCTCGATTGTTACAGTCAAGCTCTTGCAATAGTCAGGTCGCTGGGTCGTCGTGCGGAAGAAGGCATAACACTCAACAACATCGGTTTGGTCCATGATTCAACAGGAGAGAAGCGGAAGGCGCTCGAGTATTACTTTCAAGCTCTTGAAATAAAGAGAGAAGTGGGAGACCGGGGAGGGCAAGGAATCACACTCAACAATATTGGCGGGGTTTACAGTTCCCTCGGAGAGAGACACAAGGCGCTCGAGTACTATGGTCAAGCGCTCCCTCTTAGAAGAGAGGCGGGAGATCGTCCGGGCGAAGCAGCCACACTCAGCAACATCGGTGTGGTCTACAATTCCCTGGCCGCGAAGCAGAAGGCGCTCGAGTATTTCAATCAGGCTCTGACGATACTCAGACAAGTGGGTGATCGTGGCGGCGAAGCCACCACGCTTAACAGTATCGGCGCAACCTATGATTCCCTGGGAGAGATGGAGAAGGCGCTCGGTTACTTCAATCAGGCGCTTCCCCTTAGAAGAGCAGTTGGAGATCGAGCAGGCGAGGCTACAACGCTCATCAATATCGGTGCGGTCTTCGATTCAAAGGGGGAGAAGCCGAAGGCGCTTGAGTACTACAATCAGAGTCTCGTCCTAAAAAGAGCAGTTGGGGATCGCGCGGGCGAAGCTAACGCGCTCAGCAATATTGGTGTCGTTTACCGTACTTCGGGAAAGAATCAGGAGGCGCTCGATTATCTCAATCAAGCTCTCAATTTGAGAAGGGCGTCTGGTAATCGTGTAGGAGAAGCCCTGGCGCTTACCAATATCGGCAAGGTCCACGACTCTATGGGAGAGAGGCAGAAGGCGCTCGAGTACCACAATCAGGCTCTGGCGATAATCAAACCGGTGGGCGATCCCGCGGGAGAAGCCCTCATACTGTTCAATATGGCCAGAACCGAGCGCGGTTTGGACGATCTCTTGCAGTCTCGCACACACACAGTTGCCGCCATTGATATCATTGAAACGATTCGTAGTAACGTTGCCGGCCCCGAATTCCGCTCTTCCTACCTGGCCTCGGTCCAACAATATTTCGAGTTCTACATCGATCTCCTCATGCATTTGCACAAGATGCATCCCACAGAAGGGTACGACCGCGCCGCTTTTCAGGCTGCTGAGAGAGCGCGCGCCCGCTCCTTACTCGAAGCTCTCATAGAAGCCCATTCAGACATTCGTAAAGGGGTTGACCCCTCATTGCTCGCCAGAGAGCGGTCTTTGCAGTCATTGCTCGATGGCAAGATTGAACGCCGCGTCAGAGTGCTCGGGAGCAAACATACACCTGAGCAGGCGGCTGAGGTAACGAAAGAGGTTGAGTCGCTGGTCTCCGATTACCAGGAGCTTCAATCACAGATCCGGGCGACCAGCCCTCAATACGCCGCTTTGACGCAGCCGCAGCCGCTATCCTTGTCGGAGATTCAGCAACAGGTTCTCGATCCCGACACGCTGTTATTAGAGTACTCGCTCGGCAATGAGCACAGCTATATGTGGGCAGTCTCGCAGAATTCATTAGCGAGCTTTGAGCTTCCCGGACGCGCCGAGATTGACACTGCTGCTCGACGAGTTCACGGATTGCTAGCCGTGCATGGCGAATCCTATAAGACCATGTCAGAAAAGAGAGCAGCCCTGGCTCGCGCCGACGCCGGGTATCAGGAGGCCGCAGCGTCACTGAGCCATATTTTGTTGGGCCCTTTAGCCGGCCAATTGTCGCGAAAGCGATTGCTGGTTGTAGCTGACGGGGTGCTCCAGTATGTACCCTTTGCGGCGTTGCCTGTGCCTCCGGTGCCAATCGGCGGAGGACCGGGAACGAAGGACCGTGATAGAAATGGGACGTCCGGATTCCGTGCTCCAGGTTCCCGGCCCCTGATCGTAGACCACGAGATTATCAGCCTCCCATCTGCTTCAGTGCTGGCGTTATTGCGGCGAGAGACAGCCGGAAGAAAGCCGGCTCGAATGCGCGTGGCTGTGATCGCAGATCCGGTTTTTCACGAATTTGACCCGCGACTCGGATCGGCGACCTCCGCTGGACAAAGAATTGCCGCAGACGTTTCACCAGGTCCAGGTGTCGCGCGGGCGTCAACAGTACCCGGAGATCTGCAGAGATCAGCCGATGAGATGGGACTTGCCTCAGGGCAGCAAATGTTCCCGCGCCTGCCCTTCACCAGACTCGAAGCCAAACACATTCTGGCCAACAGTCCTGCAGGCGCCGCTATGGCTGCGCTCGACTTTGATGCCAGCAAAGCGACGGCGACCGGGGCTAATCTGAGCGATTATCGGATTGTGCATTTTGCGACTCACGCATTGGTCAATGATCAGCATCCCGAGTTATCGGGACTGGTACTTTCTCTGGTGAATGAGAGGGGCGAGCCCCAGGATGGGTTTCTCCGGCTTAACGATATATATAATCTGAATCTCTCCGCTGATCTTGTTGTGTTGAGCGCGTGTCAAACGGCCCTGGGCAAAGAGATCAAGAGAGAAGGCATTGTGGGGCTCACCCGCGGTTTCATGTACGCGGGAGCGCCGCGAGTGCTGGCCAGCGTGTGGAAGGTGGACGACGCTGCTACGGCGCATTTGATGAAGCTTTTCTACAGCCGGGTGCTGAGGGCGAGGTTGACGCCCGCGGCGGCTCTCAGGTCTGCCGAGCTCACTATGTGGAAACAGGGAACATGGAAGTCTCCATTTTATTGGGCGGGCTTTGTAATTTATGGAGAGTGGAAGTGAGCACATACTAAACGTGAGAGACAGAAAACTGCCCTTGGGCGGCTTTCAGTTCGTCTCCCAAACGCCATCATCGACCGCGTGTTTTGGCGGACCCTGCCATTTGCTCGTGAATGATAGTGAGCAGCTGTTCGGAATTCCTGACACCTTGGACGCGATTGCCATTGACAAAGAAGGTTGGTGTTGCCGCGATACCGTTCGCCGAAGCAAACCTGATGTCTTCTGAAACTGTGGCTGACGAAGCTTTGTTGCTAATACATTCTTGAAACTTAGACACGTTCAATTCCGAAATCGTTCCTGCGTACGCCAGGATTCTGTTTGTTAGGTTGTCGGCGGTCAGAAGTCCCTGGTTTTGGAAAACCAGATCATGAAGTTTCCAGAAGGCTTCTCCGCTTTGTAGTTGAGCACAGGCAGTTGCTTCTGCGGCCATTCGCGCCCAGGGATGCATGCGAAGCGGCAGGTGGCGAAATGAGATTCGTACGTTCTCGGGCTCCAGTGAAGCGATCTCCTTGATCATCGTCGCAGCGTTCTTACAGAAGGGGCACTCGAAGTCGGAGAAGACGACCACTTCAACAGAAGCGGTCTTTGATCCCAGCGCGGGAGCACTGGTCTTGATCAATCCCGACCGCATCTCTTCGGCCTTCTTTCGTTCCTCCAAAGCCGGATCGACGTTCGAATCCGATAAATCTCGCGAGAGGAATCGTCTGTCAGGTGAGAGAAACAGATCGAATTCCATAGGCTGCTTGAGAGCGATTCCTTCAAGCCGTAACTTGCGATAGCAAGTATCGCCAACTGACGAAACGTCTGTAACGTTCAATGACGATCCAAGAGGCAGCTTGAGCTTCTTCTGCACGTACTGAGACAGTGTTTTCTTTAGCTCATCTGTTACCGGTAGACACTTGTCCTGCGCAGCGGCGCGGACAGGGATGCATCCAAGGAAGACTAACGTTAGAAGCAAAGTCACCTGCCGCGAATGCAATTGAGGTTGCGTCATTGGCTCTCCTTTCATCTATTTGCCTAATTGCAACATACGCCGGTTGCGTAGTTGTAGTACTCTGACAGAGGACCAACGTAGCTCCAGGTCTCGTCCCAACCCAATCCCGGGATTAAGCAGTCGACTGTGGCCGGGAACAACGCGATGCAGACTGGGTTCCAACAGCCCCAAAAGAGATTCCTGCAGCAGGCATCGTGTGCGATCGAGCTTAGCGTCACATGGCCATGAGCGGTGTGTACGGCAATCCCGGACGCGCCGACTTCACGCCGTTCCTCGGAGCAGCACATCCAACTGCAGTCTATCGGCATGTCATTTGGGAATTGCACATCTTGACAGTAGGTGTAATCGAATTCCGTCCGCGAAATCCACTCATGAGTCCAATCGCCGCATGCTCTACCGCACCGCCCGAAGCAATTCCCGACTTGCGATTCGTCATCCATCGGAGTTATGCCCTCGCTGTCGTTATCGTGCGTATGCCCTGGGCCGGCATAGTTGTGAGATAGCGTGATGCGTGGGGACAAGCTCCTCACTACAAACCCACCTTTGTCAGTCAATTGGTAATCGCTAGTGTCGACGAACTTGCAATTCGGCATCTTGCAACCGTCAGGCAAGAGGATGACGTCATCCCCGACCTTTCGCTTGGCGACCAGCGATTCTCCGGAGGGCGCCTCATTGTGAGAGCTTGTTTCGGTTTCGAGACCTGTTTTCCTGTAGGACCGGTCGTAGAATCTCTGGAACGCTTGATACGGCACTTCGAGAGCCCTCCGCTCCGCTTCAAGATCTTTTCCGGGAACCTGTAGGACTAAATAGATAGCAAGCTGGCGAATCAGCTCGCCGTTGTCAGCGGAGACTATTGCTTTCATCTCTTCCACAACATCGGACTCGTAGCCGTTGTACTCGATCCCATTTACCCTGAGCCAGGGAACCCACGCAAGCGAGGGCGGGCTGTCGGGCGTGGGATATACGACCTCCTGCTGTGACTCGATGTATTCGACCAGTGTGTATCCATCTTTGTTCTTTATCTGCGAGACGAGCTGTCCACCAATAGTCCTGGATTCAAAGTTGATTCTTGCACCCGTTAGCTTGTCCTCGACAAATCCTGTGATTCCATTCTGTTTGTCGGCGCTCGTCAGCGACAACTGAACGGGTGGTCGTCTCTTATCTTTCGCGAGCGAAGCTATCGGATCCCGGTCGGCCGTGTGACGGGTTGGTAGTGTGCCGAGAGCCCCATCACCCCCTTTCGAATCGCAATTCCGACAAGAGTCAATCTCCTCAGAGCCGCCTGTGATTTGTCGGATAGTCTGGGCGCCTGCTGGCTGCTCTGCCCAGATCGCAATTGCGAAGAGGCTTAGGCAGATAAGTATCTGTTTGAATCTGTTTCGCATTGTTCGGCCTCCTGAAGCCTTGCGCACAGCAGTCATACTCGAGGCTTCAACCACAGGTTTCTTCTCGCGCGCAGGATTATTCGAGAGGAGTTGCGCAGAAAGTGCCGGCTGGGCCACGTCCCGACGCAGACAGCGACGAAGCCAACTGCGCACCTCCTCGTTATGTGAAGCACTGGAAGCTCGCTGCTCAGCTGATAAGATGGGCGTCGATTGCTAACACAGGTCTCCGCACGCAAAGCCGCACTGGTTGTTCCAACACCAGGCAGCAGCTTCATAGCCCGCGGCTAGGCACAGACTGCCGAGGATGTCACATACCCAGGGGTCGGCCCAGCCCAGGCACCAGAAGTAGAAGTCGGAACACGCAAAGATCATCCCAATCAGGAATCCGATGCATCCGTAGCAGCAGTCGCACACGCCTTCCTGAGCAGGCTTCACGCCGGCGAAGTTGTTGACGAATCGACTCTGCTGCGCCCGACTGGCCTGGGTCGGGGCATTGTGTCCAGCCTTCTTTGCGCCGGCGGGGGCAAGCAGGCTTACTCCGAGGCCGATGACATGCAGAGCAGGATTCTTGTGAACTGAATCCAGGGTGAGCGAAGCTTTCAGCGAAGCCGTGGCAGTCAGGATCCCGAATGCCGGCGAGTTGGCAACTCGTTTTGCGAGTGCAACGTATTGCTCCTGCCCTGAGATCGTCGCGCCAAGCTCAGTCATGAGTCCCTTGACCTGGTCTTGCTTCCCCTGGTCGACAAGCCTTTGAATCCTGGCGCCTACCTCCCTCGCTTTTGCTCCATCAATCGCCAGGTGCGCACTCTTTTTGTTGAGCGAGATCGTGACGCGAGCTTTGCCCGGTGTCTGATCTGGCCGAATATCCATACCCACGCGCGTTTTGGTTCTCGCGTCGGTAAGGCGAAACTTGATTATGCCGGATCCGATTTCGACCGTTCCTGTGGCATCTCCAAGGTTTCGAACGTCTTGTACCTGGAATTCGTAGCTGTTTGGCAACTCTGCGGGCGAGACGAGGAGCCGCGTGAGAACTTCACCGAACGAGTCTTTCTGCTCGAAGACTTCCGGCACTATTAGATTCTGCTGTGACGCTGTCTTTCCGCTGGCTTGGGACTTTGAAACGTTGAGCGAAGGCAGATTAAGCGCCAGTAACGAGACGATCACTGCTACCGCTGTTTTAGGATTTGCTATCATCCGCATCATTCTTGTTTCCTCCTTATCTTGAGCTTTTGAGGTGGCACAAAGACCTACACGAGTCCTAGAGAGAGTTTCGGGATCGCAAGGTTTCGGCTTCAAATCAAATGGCCGCAGAAACAAACGTCGGGGAATGGCACCCGAGAGACTTTAGGTACCTGCCCGTCTTCAACCTATTTCGTGATCTGTTCCTCTACCCTTTCATGACTCAAAGCGTGTAAACATTTCATGATCATCAGCGGGAGATTCTGGCGAGAGAGGTCGTATTCCGGGCAGGCGTCGTAATCCAATCAGACAAGTGATCGGGCGTACATTCAAGTCCCGACAGCGTGTCTGTACGACACCTCACGCGTGGAGGGCACCCGTTTTTCGGCTCGTTATATTCGGGTTCCGCAGTTGGCTGGTCGCAGGATTCGAGAGATAACGGTTTGGATTCTCGGTCGAATGAATGTGATCCTATTTCTTCCTCACGACTGTGAAGTAGTAGGTGCCGGTTCTTTCGCTGGTGGCCACCGGACTCAACAGGACGATGTAGTCATCAGGACCAAGAAGGCTTGCCGGGATTGGAAGCTCAACTTGCCTGTCATCTTTGCTCCGTCGCAGTCTCAATGCACTTCGACTGAATATGCGGACTCCCTCGGCGGTTTGCACTATTGCACGATACTTCGTATGAGCGTCTGATTCCAGGCTCAATTCCAATCGCAGCACCTGTATGGAAGTCGGTATCTCGACGACGCTTGGCTGACCGCCGTCTCGCAAGCGTCCCGGAATCAGAGAGAGAGATATGAACCTCGAACTGTCCGTTCTTGAAGCTGCCGAAAGCGACTGCTTCAAATCACTGAGCTCCTGATCGAGCTGGATGCGACGGTTCTGTTCTTGTTCGAACTTGTGTTGAAGACTCTCGCTGCGATTCAGCTGCTCGGCGAGCCCCTGGCTAAGTTCACCTGCACGCTGCTCTGCCGATTGTTGTTCTCTGTTGAGCGTCTCAATTCTGTTTTTGAGACTCGCCATCTCCCTGAACAGAATCGCCGCAGCGATTATCACCACGAGTGCCGAGCATAGAATGAGAAGAGCATAAACGCGTTTTCGGTGCCACGACAGGATAGGAATGAAGTCTTCATCCTGGGCTTGCTCGTGACCCGGCAGTGCAGGACTCTCTCTCGCATAACGTTGCAGGTTGCCGGCGAGGCTGACTCTCTCCTGCCGCTTGGGAGACAGCAGGAAACGGCGTCCTACTCTTTCTCTGTCTACCTGTGAGAGCGCCCCACTGACATATTCATCCATCAGGTCGTCTTCTACCAGGAGGAGGCGCTCAAAATGGTCTTTATCGGTCAGGAATCGTTCTTCTTCCCGAGACTGTTCTTCGTCGCTCAGCTCGCCGAGCAAGTATCGTCTGAGCGTTCTCTCATCTTTGGAATCTAAACTCATCTTCAGACTATTCTTCTACTTCTGGCCTTTTAGCGCCAGACAGTTGTTTATACAATCACCGAGGCATTCTTTTATTCGGTGTGCGCGTATTCTAAGAGCATTGGGACTGACTCCTAGCCGCCGCGCTATGGTCTTCCTCGCATCGATCTTTGTTCGTCTCTCTTCACCATAATAAAGCAGGATGAGCTCACGATTTCCCGGCGTTAAGCGGAGCAGGCACTCGTCGAGACAGTCATATCTCTGGTCAGTTTCCTCGAGCTGGTAGTTACTTTCAGGTTGATACGGGAAAGAGGGTCTCCTCGAGTATTCCAGGTAAACAAGTCGAGCCACGCCGTGGAAGTAAAGAACGGGTTCACCCTGGTATGTAGCCACGACTTCATGGAGTTTTCTTGCTACACGATCTATCGTTTCATCAGCCAGCTCCTCCGGAGTCATGCAGCCCCGGCTCTCAAACACTTTGGTTAATCTGATTCGAATCTCCTCGTATTTTTGTGCAGCCTTCTCGCGGTCCTGGTCCAGCCAGACGAGCAGACGGTCAAAGTCCTGCTTCGTTAACTCGTGGCCCGTTCTGACGGATGTCGAGCCGTCTGCTGCCATTGATCTCGCCTTCTTCAACAGTAAACGATTCGTTATCTCAGCTGACTTTCGCTCCCACTTCCCATTTAAGACAAAGCCCGCCCAAAAAAAGGGGACTTCGACGCGATACTAGAAGGGTAAGTGGCAGCCTTTGAGAACCTTCGGTTCAGCACGCAGACGAACAGAATCCCGCTTGCCGGGATTCCACAAGTACGCTGAACTCCTACGGGACACACGTCGGTAAGGCCTTCGACAACCCTGCGGGCCATCGTTTCCACCTCCGCCTGATTATTGCAGCAACCGTATCTCCGCCTGAAGTGCGGCAATTCTATCTTCTTTTTAGATCTGTCGCAATCATACAGACATGTAACGCATGAAACGTTTGGCCGGTTTCAGTCATGAATGGGTGAAGAGCAGATCCAAATGAGAAAGAGCAAGGCGGCACCTGAAAAGCCCAGGAGGCGTCGTGCGTAGTCATTTTCTGCAGTCCTATTCGGATTCTATTCTCGAATCCGAGTGACCCAGGCCTCCGTGCGCAAAACCCTACAGGTTCGACACTAGGTTCAGAGAGACAAGGAGGAGAGAAGAAGATGAAACGCCTCATAGCAAAACCTAAGATAGCCATAGCACTGATCGTCTCGCTGCTTGGGCTGAGTCTGCCCTCTTTCAATCTTCCAAAGACCCAGGCAATGGAAGGGCCTTCCACACAAAGAGCTGTAAGGCAGCTTGTCTCAGAGCCTCAAGTCTTCGAGCAGAGACGCTCTGATGGCGAAGTTCTCGCCCAGCTTCGCCTCGCGCCCGCAGACTCGCCAAATATCTGTAACTTCCATGTAGAAGACCTGCAGACCGCGGGAAAGGCCGACGGGACGGTGGAAATCGCCTCCAACGCGCTCAAAGTCCGCTTCACAGACCTGGGAAGTAAGACGCGGTTTGGAATGGACTTGCAACCTGACCTGGAAACGCCCGGCGGAACTCGCATTACCATGATGCACAATAAGAAGCGTTGCGAGTTAGCAATTGATGGGGAGAAGGCGAGGTCAATCGCCACTCAAATGAAGGAGCTCTTTGATCAGGGGAATCAAGCCGAAGCAAAAAAGTTGACTCCCGTGCTTAAGGCGACCTTCTCTGGTGGAGAGAAATACGGGCCCTTCGCCAGGCAGATCGCAAAGTCTTCTGCCTTTGGCATTCTTTCTGCCACGGCTTCGATTAGAGACTCCCTCAGCTCGGATGAAGCCCACAGGAGTCTTCCGCTGCATGCTATCGGTCTTGCGGTAAGCATTCTTGCTCCGAGCAGCGCGAAAAAGGCCGCACAGCACCATATGCCCAGCCAGACAAGTAGGGCGCAGAAACCGCCGCTCATCAAGACGAACCACAGTGCTTCAGTTCTCAATCACTTTGCCGGCTTGAGCCCGGCTCAGGATCAACCAAATCGACTTCTACTTCCTGTGTACAAGGTGGCTGGATTGGGACGCCACGTACGAGTGGTGGTTCTGTGGAGTCCTGACCGCCGCCTGTATAGTAGCGGCCTTCGTCTTTGATTATTGGTGTGAGCGTGACGGCTGCGGCTACACCGAAAGCGGCGAGCCGTTTTGTCTTTTGGGTCTCTGTCCATAAGCGCCCGGTAAACCAAGGAGGAAAAGAAAGATGAAACGCCTGATATCAAAACCCAAGATCGCGATGGCAGTGATCGTCTCGCTGCTGGCGCTGAGCCTGCCTTCTTTCAATCTTCGGAAGTCTCAAGCTATGGGACTGCCTTCCACACAAAGAGGGTTGAGGCAGCTCGTCGCAGAGCCACAAGTCTTCGAGCAGAAACTCTCTGATGGGGAAGTTCTCGCAAGGCTTCGAATCGCGCCCGCAGAATTGCCAGGCATCGTTAACTTCCATATAGAGGATCTGCAGACCGCGGGAAAGGCCGATGGGACGGTGGAAATGGGCTCCAGCGCGCTCAGGGTGCGTTTTACGGACCTCGGAAGCAAGACGCGGTTTGGAATGGATTTGCAATCTGACCAGGAAACGCCCGGTAAAACTCGTATTACCCTCTTGCACAATAAGAAGCGTTGCGAGTTGG
>DASYSA010000594.1:0-11051 GCA_036003885.1 Blastocatellia bacterium
CAAGGCTAGAATTTGCATATCGTATCTCGATTTTTTGGTTTTTTTCAGCAAGCGACAAATAAGAGGTTCGTTGGAGTACATCAATGAGAGTTCAGGCAAAAGCAGTTCTCGTCATCGGAGCAATGCTATCATCGCTTCTTTCCACTCCAGGTCAAACACCGGCCCGCACAGGCCAGCAGGAAGAGCCAAAGGTTCGCATTGGGACCGCCGAGGTTGTGCTGGATGTCGTGGTGAGGGACAAGAAGGGCCGCGTCGTCAAAGACCTCACAGGGGCGGACTTTGAAGTCTACGAGGACGGGGTTCTCCAGCGTATCGAATCCTTTCGCCAGGTGGCGCGGGCAACTAATGAAGTAAGCGGCCCGCCAAAAAAGGATCAGAGTGAGGCGAGACCCACGACTCCGGCAGCCACCCAGCGCGACGCTCGAGAAGGCCCAAGCGTGACTGCGCTCGTCTTCGACAGGCTCTCGCCAAATGCGCGCAGTTTAGCACACAAAGCGGCCATGGCTTACGCCGACGAGGGCGTCAGAGTCGGCGACTACACCGGGGTCTTCCTGATTGACTTGTCGCTCAACACCCTCCAGACCTATACCGACAACCCGCAACTGGTCAGACAGGCGGTCGACCGCGCCACTTCCATGGGTACTTCTACGTTCGCCTCCAACGCCGAGCAGGTGCGCAGTCTATCAAACAGAAGTGCTGCGCTGGAGAGGCAGGGAGCCAGCTCGCAGGCAGCCGCGTCCGCAGCAGGCAGTAGCCGGGATAGCGTGGGTGCATCAGCTGCCGGCTCGGAAACCGGCATAGCCGCGGCCGAGCAAGCTCTCGTTGAAATGAATCAGCGAATGCTGGAAACCTTCGAGACTCTGGAACGCGATCAACAGGGTTACGCCACGATCAACAGTCTGCTCGCGGTTGTCAGCTCAATGCGCAGTCTACCAGGCCGTAAGACCGTTATCTTCTTCTCTGAGGGTCTTTCCCTTCCTCCTAACGTTGTGACCAAGTTCAACGCCGTGATCAACGCGGCAAATCGGGCGAATGTCAGTATCTATTCGATCGACGCCGCCGGGCTGCGCATCGATAGTCCAAATGCCGAGGCGACTCGCGAGATCAACGCGGCGGCTGACCGGCGGATGTCTCAACTCGGTCGAATCCGCGACGATACATCCGGGCCGATGACCAGGGCCCTCGAGCGCAACGAAGACCTTCTTCGCCTCAATCCACATAGCGGTCTGGGCCAGCTCGCCGACCAGACCGGTGGTTTTCTGATCCGCGACACCAACGACCTGGGCGCCGGGGTTCGGCGCATTGACGAAGACATGCGACTTCATTACGTGGTTACCTACGTTCCAAAGAACCCGGAGTTGGATGGTCGTTTCCGCCAGATCGCGGTGAAACTCAGCCGCCCCAATCTCGAGGTCCAAACGCGCAAGGGATACTACGCAATCCCCTCTACGAGCAACACCCCTGTACTCGATTACGAGGCGCGAGCTCTGGCTGCCTTAGGCATGGCGCAGAGGAGCAACCCGCTCTCGCTCCGCCTCATTGGACTCAGTTTTCCCGAATTGGCGCGTCCCGGTCTGACGCCGATACTGGCCGAGATTCCAGCCAGCGCTTTTACCTTTACGCCTGATCCCCAGAAGAAGACCTACAGCGCGGATTTCTCAATCGTCGCCCTAATCAAAGATGAGTCGAAGCAGGTAGTCCAAAAGGTGAGTCAGCAGTATTTGGTGAATGGACCAATTGAAAAGCTGGAAGCAGCCAAACGAGGCGAAATTCTCTTCTATCGCGAGGTAGTGCTTCCTCCGGGCCGCTACACCATTGAAGCCGCGGCCTACGACTCGTTTTCAAACAAAGCGAGCGTGCAGACATGTAGCTTAGAGGCGCCAGGCGGCAGTCAGGCGAATCTGCGATTGAGCAGCATAGTGATTCTCAAACGCGCCGAGCGGTTGACGGCCGAAGACAAGAAAATTGCGAACCCGTTTCACTTCGGAGAAGTGTTGATCTATCCGAACACGGGCGAGCCTCTGCGCAAATCGGCCACCAAGCAACTAACGTATTTCTTCACCGTATATACCCCTCAGGGTTCGACAGCTGCTCCGAAACTCACGCTGGAAGTTCAGCAGAACGGTAAGTCTATGGGACAAGCCTCCATCGACCTGCCGGCGCCGGACGCCAGTGGGCAAATTCAATACGCGAGTGCAATCCCGATCGACAGCTTCCCGCCGGGAGCGTATGAGTTGAAGGTGACCGTGAGCCTTGGAACAAACCGCGCAACCAGATCCGGGGCCTTCGTGATCGAGCAGTAGGAGTTGCCTGTCGAGTGGTAAACAGGGAACGACCGAGGCGAGCATGCTGTTCTCTGGGGCGATTACTTCAATTTTGCAAGCAGCGTTCGGGCGGAGGTCGCTAGTTCGCCATCGGGTTGTTCCCCAAGATAAATCTCCAGCTCGTGTACCGCTTCGTCCCGGTCGCCTCTCCTCATACAGGCGTGTGCCAGGTAATAGTGACCCACGGAGTAGCGCGGAGCCCCCAGGATAATCGCCTTTTCAATCTCGCGCTGGGCGCCTTCCAGATCGTTAATCCCTATCAAGGCGATACCAACAAAGAGGTGAGCGGCCGGCCGCCCGGTATCGATCGAAAGGGCGATGTTGAGATGCCCTATAGCCTCGGTGTACCGCTTCTGCTCTACCAGAACCATCCCTAAATTGAACCTCGAATTGAAATACTTTGGGTTTATCTGAATCGCTGCTTCGAACTGCTGCGCCGCCTCCGGAAGCCGCCTGAGCTTGAGATATTGCGCGCCGAGATCATTGCGGGCCCTCAGAAAGGCTGGATAGATTGAGATGGCATGATTCAAATGCTCGATGGCTTGTTGAAGCTCGCCCTTGTGGATCAGTTTCACCGCCTCCTCGTACTCCTGCAGTGCCGCCGCCGGGACACTCTTATCAAATTCGACGACCGAGACTACTCCAGGGCCAGGACCCCTGCGAGCCGATCCTCCGCCTCTGCGCAAACTAATTGTCACGTTCAGTTCCTGCCCGCGATAAAGGCGTACTTCTTCTTTGACCCGTTCGTAGAGACTGTTCTCAGCAGACACCTGCACGTAATACGATCCGGCGTTCAGATTCAAGAACCTGAACTCACCGTTCTTGTCGGAGTAAAGCGTCATCAGTGTGCTCTGTGAATTGCTTAGAGTGACCTTGATGTTGAAATCGGCGGAGGACCCAGAAGGAAAAACAACCCGGCCGACGATGCTCGCGTTACCGGGATCGGGCGGCGATTCGATTCTCCGATTCTCGTCCTGTGAATGTCCAACGACTACAAGGCTAAACGTGGAAATCATCAGCAGGCAGATCTGCCAGATTCTCTTTGCCGCCATGTCCGCCTCCTACACTGAGATTGGCTCTGCGCCCTTTTCCCGGTAAACGAGAGCGTGTTCCGCCCTCATCAGCAACTCGTGAGACCAGACAAACTAAAATAGATGCGTTGGCCAGTCAGCGTCAATGATGACCTTGAACTCCGGTGCCCTTTAGGCCACCCTTTGAAAAACCCCAACTTTGTTGGGGGATTCCGCGCCGGGCCCCTTGCTAGTCAACCTCTCCACTCGCGCACCACTACCACACAGACTCATTGGGCCGGACCACTCGGATATGATGATCGGTAAACTTAAAATGCGAACCGGGCAGATCATACTTCGGCATATGACACGTCACGCACTTTTGCTTCCCTACCGGACAGGTTTTCGCAACGCGCGTCGCTTTTGAAGCGGACCTGTGACAGGCCGTGCACCTGGCATCATAGAACGCCGGGTTACGCTCTCTATCCTTGTGTGGATCGTGGCAGGCCGTACAACTGATGCGACGATCGTCCGCGTCGTAACAAGGACTGTTGGCAATGCGATAAGGCTGGAAGCGAACACTGTTGATTCCCAACTCTCGATTCTCTCTGCGCCAGTCCAGGATCATCTCCACCACAGCTTCCCAGGTGCGGTGACACGAGCCGCAGAAACTCGAAACCCCCTCCGTATCCAGGGCAGCCGGATTGAAAATGCGTTTCTCTTTCAGATCACCCGAGGCGATTGCGGCGACATGCTTTGCGCCCGGGCCGTGGCAAGACTCACAGGTGACCCCGGGCACGAGACGCTCGAGCTGCAACTGAGACTTACCCGCGGCCTCCGTGGAATGACAGCCGAAGCAACTGCGCGCGTCTGAAGGTGTCATCCGGATGCCCGCGGCTTCCTTCAGGGAGCGGCGGGCGCCCCGCGGATGGCCAACCGTGATGTCCAGGCCCTGAATCTCCGTGTAGAAGCTGACGCGGCTCTCATAGAACGCCCCATTGTCTTCGAACACATATGTCTGCCCGGCTTCGCCCTGACCAAAACAGTACAGGATCGGCGCGGTAAAAGTGCTGGACCCGTCGCTCACCGTGTAGATGCTGCGGTCTTTCTCGCGGACGATTCGATATGAGTAAGGACCCTGCCGGAAAGTCAATAGCGGTTGAGTGCGAAGGACACGACAACCATCGGCGAGTTCAAGAGCCTTCGCCATATGGCTGGCCGGCTGGGTGGCCTTCCCGCTATGGCACGTCAAACACTTGTCTGTCCCTACATATTGAGCGTCGGGAGACGCGTGATTCGGTTGCCACGGAATAGATGTGGAGGACCGCTCTTGCGCTGTCGCCCGGTCCGATTCTGAGGATGAATCGAAACGCACTGACCAGACCAGAGCTACGAAAACCAGTGCTACACCTGCGCGGATCTTCTTCTGGCGTGTGTCGAGTGCTGACATCACGACCAGATTATACGACAGAGTCTGGAATATCGCGGCACATCAGCCCCTTGAAAACTGATACGAGGGAGACGATGAAATAATCGCCTCCCTCGCAGCAGCATCTAGCAGCTTCTGGCTCAGCCAGAGTTTAGAAGGTGAACTTAAAGGCGAACTCAACGACACGTCGACCGTGCTTGTTGGTGATCTTGCCAAAGTTCGCAATGGTGTCGGGCGTGAATGAGAACCCTCCAGTTGGGTCGCAGATGCCGGGGTCTCGAGTGCCACCTATCCCATTTGGAGTCGGCGTCGTCGTCCTCTTGTTGCAGGTCGTGTTCAACCTGAGATTGATGTCACTGTTATCGGGATTCCCAGTATCAATCCTGGTCGGATAGGCCTGGTTGAAGATATTGAAGAACCCGGTTCGGAACTGAATCTTCTTGCCCTCGCTGATTGCGAAGTTCTTGAAGAACGAGACATCGAAGTTGCTCCGGCTCGGATAACGGACGTAGAAGGCAGGCTGGGTCGGGCCCGTAGTCCCGAATCCTGGTATCCCTAACGCGTTGATGTCCAGTATCTTCTCTCCGACCTTCTTGTTATTCTTCACCGCCGGATTTCCCAGATAAACCGGCGTTACCGCCCCGGCATTTCCGGCTCCGCCGCCTCCGCCGTCGAAAGCATCGGTTCCGAAAAAGGCGAGACCTACACCACCGGAAGCTATATCGCCATTGAATCTCAACCTTACCGGAATGCCTGACTGGAAGGTCGTTATACCTGACATCTGCCAGCCGTTGAGGACGGCCCGGCTAATGACATTGTTGAAGCCTTGAGGCGCCAGGTTGGGCAAGTTGTAGTTATACGACAGGTTGAAGATATGGGTTCTGTCGTAGGGCAATACCCCATAGCTGCGGCCTCGAGTATCAACCGGGTCAACTCGCGTGCCGTTCTCCCCAACGGCTGTCGTTCCCAGCACCTTCGAGAAGGTATATGTCGCAAAGTACTGGAGGTTCTTGCCTGCCTGCCGGCTCAAAGTAGCCTGCAAGGAGTGATAAACGGAGGTTCCGGCGAACTCATTGAACGTGATGTTGTTGTACGCCTGGAATGGCTTGAACAGCTTAAGCGCGGCCCCATCAAGCGCTGAGCGGTGGAGAGGGTTGGAGAGATCTGAATTCCCTACAGTACCACTCAACAGTCTTCCAACAGGGATGATGTTGATGTAGCGATTCTGCGGGAGGTGCCGTGCCTGAGTGCCGACGTAAGCTACTTCCAGTACTTGCTGCCCTGGTAACCGTTTCGCAATCGAGAGGCTCATGTTGGCCACTCTCGGGTGAGCGATTGAATCCGGATTGCGGGACGTAAAATCCACATTGGCGATCGAAGAGAACGGATCTACGTTATGGATATTGCCGAAAGTGAGGCCTCCATCCTGGGCCCAGTGGCCCGCGGAGGCTCGGTAGGCGTTGGGCATCTGCTGCAGCGAGTAATATTCGTAGTTGCCCTGAACGCGGTTGTAGAATACGCCGCCGCCAGCACGCACCACGAAATCGCCTTTACCTCCAACATCCCAGGCAAAGTTCAGTCGAGGCATCCACGAAACTGGTGGATTCTTTGTAAGACCTTTGGGAATCTCGCCGTTGGCCGCCGTCAGCACACCGTTGGGTTTCTTCAGGTTACCGTTTATGAACAGGCCCTGTTTAGGATCATACGCCTCGGGAAGAAAGACCACTCCCTTGGAGTTTCGTTCGATGTTCAACGGCAGGTATCCGAAGCGTAACCCGTACTCCATCGTGAAATTCGGACGCACCTTCCAGCTGTCCTGCGCATAGAACTCGTAGTTGTAGTAGCGGAAATTGCCGGCTGAGACGTCCGTGCCCATGGTCACGTTGATTGGCCGCCCGACCAGCAAATCGCCGTAATTATTGCCCGTGCCGTTGGGCTGGCCCCACTGTGCCAACTCGATATCGATGTCCGAGTTGAAATTCTGCTTCTTGTTCGCCTGCTCGATGTAGGTCCCGAACTTCAGAGCGTGGGACTTGTACACTTTGGTCAGGTTATCGCTGATGACGAAAGTATCATTATACGCAAACAGCGGGTAGCCGTACGCAGTAAGCAGGTCGCCGCCAATGCCGCCGCCCCAGGCATCGATGACACCGACGGGCAGGAAGGGACTGCTGTTCTTGAAGAAGCCCCAATTCGGGTTCAGGCCCAGGGCTTTGTACGAGACCTTGTCCGGGTCCGCGTAGGTATTGTCGAGCTTCAGTTTGCTGCCGCTGAACAGAACCTCGTTGGTCATCGTCGGATTAATGATGTTGGTCAGGTTGACGACAGCGGACCGGCCGAGGTTGCTGCTCGTCAGTTTGCCAGGCAGTTCGTAGGCCGATGAGTTCCACCAGAATCCGCGCGGGAACGTTCCAGTTTCATATTCGCGGCCAAGGCGAACATAGAGCTTGGTCTTTTCGCTGATGCTGTAGTCGAACCGAGAGATAAACTGATTTCGGTCGGTCGGTCTCAGCACGCTGTAGACGTAGTTGAACCGGTTGTTCGGGTCGCTGAAATTGGCTGCCGGGTAGAGATTAAGCAACGCCTTACCGAGCGGATCCGCGCAAGGTGCGAGGTTGTTGTTTGGCGCAGCACTTCCCGTCCCTACGCCCCCGACGGTGCAGCCTCCCGGCACGTTGACGGTCCGGCCCTGGTTCAAGTTCGAACCGGGACCGGTAAGCAATTCGCTGAAATCGCCCTGCCGCTGCTTAGCCGTTGGAACCACGCTCAGCGTCGATCCCTCGTCCACGCGCTGGTAGTAATACTCGTAGCCGACGAAGAAGAAGAGCTTGTGGTTATTCTTGTTGAGTCCCGTTTTTGGGATCCACACCGGACCGCCGAAGTTACCTCCTGGATAGTTAAACTGGCTCTTCGGCTTGGTAACATTATTGTAGTTGTTAGAGCGATCATTCGCACTGAACCGGTGATCACGAATGTAGTCGTAAACCGAGCCGTGATATCCCTCGGCACCGGACTTGGTGGTTGCACTGATCTGAATTGCACTGCTCCCGTGCTCAGCGGCATAGTTGCTCGTTTGAACTTTGACCTCCTGAACCATGTCCGGATTCGCCGTTAAGATGGTGCCGTTGTTTGAGCCGATATCCATCATTCGAGAACCATCAACCGTCACCGTGTTGTTTTCGCCACGCAGGCCGTTGACGTTGTAGGCACTATTTGCATTGGCGCCTCCGCCAAAGGAAATGCTCTCCAGCTGCTGCTGGTCGGGAGCGACCACCCCTGGCAGGATCCGCAGCAACTCCAGGGAGCTCCGACTAATGATCGACAGATTCTCGATCTGCTTAGACGTAATTGTGTTCTCCTTGGCGCCCGTCTCCCTCTGGATCTGCTCGGAAGTAGCCTGGATCGTTACGGTTTCACTCTGTGCGCCGATCTCAAGCATTATGTCGAGCCCACGGGTGTCGCTCGTGTTGAGAGCAACTTTCGTCTGCTCTGCGGTCTTAAAGCCGGTGCTCTCCACTTTCACTGTGTAGTTGCCCGGCGGTACCGCACTGAACTGATAAAAACCGTCATCGTTAGTTTTGGTGTTCCGCTCATCCTTGGTGGCCTCACTGATGAGCGTGACGACAGCGTTTGTGACGACGGCGCCGGAGGGATCCTTGACTCTTCCGCGCAGGGTCGAACTACCTGTCGTCTGACCAAACGTCATCGACGCGAAGGTAAGCAGCAAGACCGTGACGCCGAGAATGGCGCGTAAGAGGGGTTTTCGATCTCGAGAGGGGGCTTCATTGAAAGACAGCAGAATTGAGCGATTTGACCTTGCCATAGTTCCTCCAGAATCCTGTAAGCGGAATGCCAGGCTTGTTTTGACTACGGAAAACCGTGGGATCTAACTTGTCGAACCTTGCCTCAATGGAAAAAACCAAGAAAACCGTCCCCTGTTTTCTTCCCCCGAAGCCTGTCCGACCTCCGTTTTCTGATGACCTAACTCTTCGGAAAAACTCTAGTGGCGGCTTTGGCACCGACTCGCAAACTACGAGAACTAAACAAAAAGTGAGCCGAATCCGTCGCTTTCGTGCCCGTTCTTTGACCTGGTTCGACAGAACCCTAATTGGGCTGAATATATACCAGATTATCTATGTCGGGCTACATCCTAGCGTAGATGAAGAATACATCCAAGCTAGTTACGGCTATCTAACGGTTAGTAGGGGCTACTAACACGCCAGTTTGGGGGTGCGTTGTTCCAAACCAGGCTTTTTGATCGGGCGGGGACCGCTTCTGATCAACCCCTTCAGGGTTTGAGACGCGACATGAGGCCCGATGCACCGACAACGAGAATCCCATCCATCCCCTTTCACTCACCCCATCTCGATGGCTCTCCCCAGCGTGATCATCTGGATATGTTGTTGAGTCGCAGCGCGTTTTTCCGAATATTGTCGCTCAGTTCGATGATCCCCAGAAGGTCTGCGCTCGCCCTTGTCAGTTGTTGAACATCGCTCGTACCGGGATTCTTGAGCACCGGGTTTTCCACAAAGCTGTCGATCAAATGACAGAGCTTTACGAGGCCGCGTTTGAGCTCTTCAGAGTTGATCACTTCCTGCGTCTTCTCAGTCTTTTCTTTCTCGCCGGGGACCTTCGACATGAGGGCGGTCTTCAACCGATCGGCTCGTTTGTTTATCTCCGCAACCTCATCCGAAATCAGCTTATAGTCGAATGGCTTATTTGCTAGCAGGTTGCGCACCAACTCGTTGCGCACAATTTGAATGCGTCTGAAATCCTGCTTCATCTGATCAAGGGTGGCGTCGATGCGTTTCTGATCGATCTTGTCGACCGCGGCTCCCAGTTCGGCGCTCCTTAGCGTTGCCTCGCGGTCTTGCCTGTCGCGCGTCTCACTCTTGGGATCCTTAATGGAAGGCGGTCCGGTCGGACCGTTTTGCTGCGCCCGAATAATTCCTATCATCACGAACTGAACGAGGACCATTAGGTAGACAATATTTGCAATGACTCGTGAGCGCTTCCTCATTGTTAGTTGCCTCCTGTTGTTTGGATCCTATCATGGTCTCGATGTCTCTGACACTCATGGCGAAATCAGTTTCAACGAGCCGTCGCCATCGTCGATACCCGGGTCGGCGGGAGCTCTCACTTCGCTTTGGGCGTCGTGCTCCTGGCAGCGCCCTCGCCCTCTATCACCTTGATGTAAGTATTAATCGGTGGATTCGTGAGCCTGTCCACCGTACCGCTTGGCCAGCGAATCTCGAGGGCATCAACCTTCGAAGCGGACCCGAGGCCAAGCAACTCGCGTGGGTCGTGAGATGAGAGGTAGCTGCCCCCACCGATTTTAAGGCGGCTCCGCTTCACTCCACCACTGCCCTGCCAGGTAATGATTGCGCCGACGGCTGCCGGATTGCTCTTTGTAGCAACGAGATTGAGGCCGACCCAGTTATTCCGGTTGCCACCCTCGTTGCGCAGTAACACAGGAGCCTGCCCGTTATTCGACACCAGCACATCAAGATCGCCATCGTTGTCGAAGTCTGCGAGCGCCATTCCGCGTCCCGAGAACTCTTTGGTGAAGATGGCGCCAGATTGCTCGCTGACGTTCTTGAAAGTGCGCCCGGTATTCTCGAACACCAGCAAGGGTTCTCTATATTTCACGCGGGACATACGCATCTCGATCATGTCGTCGGGGTGACCATTAACGAGAAGAAGGTCCGGATCGCCGTCGTTGTCGTAATCGAAGAACTTCAGTCCCCATCCGCTCAACAGCTGGGTGGCCGGCGCGATCTCCCCAGGTTCGTCGGTGAATGTTAAATCCTTCTGGTTGTGGTAAAGGCTGAAGAATTCCTGATCAATATTTGCGACGAAGAGGTCTTGCCAGCCGTCGCCATCATAGTCGGCGGAGTCCACTCCCATTCCCGACCGTGGTTTTCCTGCGTCGCTGTAGGCAACCCCAGCACCAAGTCCCGCTTCCTCGAACCTGCCGCCGCCCTTATTGATGAAGAGAAAGTTAGGCATTGTATCGTTGGCGACGAAGAGATCCAGGAGCCCATCATTGTTGACATCAGTCGCCACCACGCCAAATGACTTGCCAGGGCTCCTGGTAATTCCAGACTGTGTGCTGACGTCGCTGAACGTGCCGTTCCCGTTGTTGTGAAAAAGATGACTCGTCGTCGGTTTGAACAGACGAGGAACACAGTAGTAGCGCCGGCTGCCGGTCTCGTCGGTGCACAGCGTGATCTGCGACTTGTCGTAGTAAACGAAGCTCGACACGAACAGGTCCAGCTTGCCGTCGTT
>DASYSA010000595.1:0-18790 GCA_036003885.1 Blastocatellia bacterium
GTCGCGATGAAATGAACCGGCCCGAAGTGGCCGATCTCATGAATGGTGATGATGTTGGGATGATTGAGCGAGGATGCGGCCCGGGCTTCAAGGATAAAGCGGCGAACTCTGATCTCGTCGGCGGTGTATTGCTCCGGGAGCAGTTTCAGTGCAAGCTTGCGGTCGAGTTGCGTGTCGCGGGCCAGATAGACCTCTCCCATCCCTCCGCGGCCAAGTAGACTGAGGACCAGGTAGCGACCAATCGATTGCCCAACGAGCGAAGGTGTCGATGTCTCGACGGTCGGCTCGTAAACCGGAGAATCGAGAAAGCTCCCCAGCTCTTCGGCGGCCGAGATGAGCGATTCGACTTCGGCGCGCAGTTCGGGATCGGTGCGACAGGCCTGGGATAGGAATGTGCCGCGTTCGGCCGGCTCCCGCTCAAGCGCCGCATGAAACAGTTCCTCGACCTGTTGCCTGCGTTCCATAATTCTGTTCCTGGATCTCTATGGTACAAGCGCAAATCGCAAGGTAAGTCCCTCACGCACGCGCAGAACGCGAGAAACAGTTCCTTTAGAAGATTTAATCTCCAGGCGACGAGTCTACTTGCTCAACTCTCGCCTCAACCAGGCCTTGGCGAATCTCCATTGGCGTTCGACAGTGGCGTGAGACAGGCCAAGAACATCGGCAGTCTCTTCGATGGTGAGCCCTCCAAAGAAGCGCAGTTCGATAACGCGGCTGTGTTCGGGGTGGGTGGCCGCTAGCAGGGTTAATGCGTCGTCGAGGGCAACGAGGTCTACATCCGGCTTTCCTGCGACTCGCTCAGCCTTGGTCAACGATATTCTGTACTGGTCACCGCCTCGCCTTGCCGCACCCCGCTTGCGCGCGTGGTCGACCAGGATGTTGCGCATCAGCTTCGCTGCCATCCCGAAGAACTGGGTGCGGTTCTGCCAGCTGGCGCCTTGCTGACCTACGAGCCGGACATACGCCTCGTTTACCAGGGCAGTCGGCTCAAGCGTAATGTTATGGCGTTCGCGGCGGAGATAAGCGCCTGCAAGCTTGTGCAGTTCGTCGTAGACCAGAGGCACGAGCCGGTCCAGCGCAGTCTTGTCCCCGTCACTCCACTTAACGAGCAGCTGGGTTATCCCTTCCACAAGCTGATCCCGAGTCTATCTCAAATAAAGTAGCCAACCTGGGACAGGCCTAAATCCAAACTCGACGCAGGCAACCCGATCGAGTCTACCAAGGATTCCGCCGCTATCCAATCTGTTTTCACGGGTGTGAGGGGATTTCTCACTGACCTGCGCTTGTATGAATGAGGACGACAGAGTTCTGAAGGGAGCGGACAACTTGAAGCGGCATTCTTGAGTAACGCGAAGGAACGGGCAGGGCCCGCAGATTCGCTCCCCTGGAATGCCGCGCACCGCGAGCCTTTTCGACAGACGGCGGCGAAGCAGTTAGTTGCAAGACTGACTCCGCCCGAATAACGCTGGGGCCGGCGGCTTCGTCCGCCCCAAAGAAAGATTGAAAGGAGGCCTTATGAAAAGGCAAATTTTCGTGATTTTCGCCAGCTTGAGCCTGCTCCTGATGTCAGTTCACGCGCAATCGAGCGCTATCATGGTCGCCAACATCCCGTTCGATTTCATTGTCCGCGACAAGACGCTTCCCGCGGGCGAGTACACTGTGAAGCGCGCTGCGCAGGGTGTACTGCTGATTCAGAGCCGTGATCGCGGAGCCTCAATGTTCTTCACTGCGATCACCGTCGAATCAAACAATACACGAGATGAATTGGTCTTTAACCACACTGGCGACAAGTACTTCCTCTCGCGCGTTTGGACGGCTGGAAACAGCACAGGGAGCGAGCTGCAGAAGTGTCGGACGGAACGCGATCTTCGTTTGGAGAGGATCTCAAAGGATGGGGTCGCACCCAAGCTTGAGACGGTGTCCGTTGCGGCTCGGCAGCGGTGAACTTTCGACGACATAAGCTGCCACCAGAAGGTGGCGAGCTGAAATCTGTCCACTGGGGCCACCGGTCACGGCGACGTGACCGGTGGCCTCGACTGTTTTGTCTAACCAGTTAAGCGACGATCGCGACGTGGGTCCTCAGATTAAGCGAACCAGCCATCCGAACAACTGCTGAAAAATACTGTTGTGGTGCTCACGACTGGGATATAGGATAGCAGTTAGCGCTGCCCTCCTGGAGACTTCTCGGAACCCCCGGACCACGCTCTCAGGGTCTTTTCTAACAATCTCGTGGCTGGTGAAAAATGAAGGCTTGGTATTCGCGCGCAGTTCTGCTGCTCGGAAATTGCTCCATTCTACCCTCCATACTCTTTCTGATGCTGATTCCCCTGGTGATGACCGGCGCCGGTTGCCGTAAATCGAGAGACAAAGCAAACCTCAGCGTCCTTACAACCGTGAGGCAAGTTCTATCTCTTTCTCCTGACGATGCCGAACGAGGTCATCCGGTCCTGGTTCATGGCGTGATCACCTACTACTTTGGTGATTCGAATATGCTGATTATTCAGGACTCTACAGGAGCTATCCTCATCGGGAAGCCCCAGACCGGGACCGCCCTCAAGACGGGACAGGAAGTGGAGGTACAAGGGTCCAGCGGCCGCGGAGAACCTTTCAATCTGGTCATAAGCTCTGCTGTAAGAATTTTGGGCGCGGGCGAGCTTCCGGATCCTGAAAAACTGTCTCTCTCTGTCCTGGCATCAGGCGCCGAATCTTACCGGTGGGTTGAGGCGGAGGGGATCGTACGTTCGGCAACGCTGGAAAACGACGCACAGCTCTCCCTGGACATCGCTACAGATGGCGGCAGGGTCCAGGCGCGGGTTGCAGAACACAGCGGGCTCGATTTCGATTCGTTCATAGATTCGAGGGTGAGGATCCGGGGAGCATTTCGTTCGGTCTTCAATGCCAGAGGCGAAGCGATCCGGTTTCAGCTCATGGTTTCCTCTCTCGACAGCGTTGTGGTGGAAGAGCGGAGCCCAGAGGATCCATTCTCTATAGGCTCGCAATCGATCGGCGCGTTCTTAAGACGCGCTCCAACTGAATATTCCGGACATCGTGTGCGCGTCCACGGCGTCGTAGCGCGACAGGAGCAGGGGAGTGAGCTGGTCATACGCGACGAGACCGGTGAACTGCTCGTCAACACTTCGCAGATGACCTCAGTCCAGCCTGGCAGCCAGGTCGATGTGCTCGGGTTTCCGTCCGCGACGAAGGGGAACGTTGTCTTCGAAGACGCGACGTTTCGACAGACGAATGCCAGAGCAACTGGCAAGGTGTCGACTTCTTCGGTGGCGCAAGGCAGCCTGGCGCTACTGACGACCGTGGACCAGATTCACAAGCTGAGCCCGGAGGAAGCCAAGCGAAACTATCCGGTTCATCTGCGCTGCGTTGTGACTTATTACGAGCCGCTTTGGCATTTCGCCTTCATCCAGGATTCCACGGCGGGTATTTTTATGGATCTGAGGGCTGAAAAAGGGCTTCGGATCGAGCCGGGACAGTTAGTGGAAGTGGATGGCCAGAGCGGTCCGGGCGACTTTGCGCCGGTGTTGATCAGGCCGCGTCTTCGCGTCGTGGGAAAGGCCCCCATGCCCACCGCAGGCCACCTATCCCTGGAAGAACTCTTCTCAGGCATGCAGGATAGCAATTGGGTCGAGGCCGAAGGCATAGTGCAGACGATCAGGAATGATGCGGAGCATGCGCTTCTCGGTATTGTGTCTGGTTCACGTAAGTTCAAGGCACTGGTACCCGGCTTCGCAAGCGGCAAGCTGCCCACCCACCTTATCGATTCAAAGGTAAGAATTCGCGGTGCATGTGGCACTCTATTCAATGGGAAAAGGCAGTTAGTCGGGATCCAGGTATTCGTCCCGGGAATCGACTATGTGACCGTGGAAGAGCCCGCGCCGGTCAATTCTTTCGACATACCTGTGCGGCCCATCAATACTCTGCTGCGATTTACCCCCGGGGAATCGGTTGGACACCGCGTCCGAGTTCAAGGTGTGGTCACGCGCCCGCGCTCAGCGGGGTCGGTTTACATCAAGGATGGAACCAGCGGACTGCAGGCACACACGGAACAAGACACGCCGCTGGCTCCCGGGGATCGGGTCGATATGATTGGATTCGCCGAGGCCGGCGATTACTCACCCGTTCTGCAAGAGGTCCTGTTTCAGAAGATTGTCTCAGGACCGGCGCCGGTTCCGACGTTGATAACCGCCGAGGAGGCGCTGAGCGGCAACTATCACTCACAACTCGTCAGCATCGAAGCACACTTGCTGGAGCGACTCGCGGGATCAGTCGAACAGGTCCTGACGCTGCAGATAGGAAACAATACGTTCAACGCATTCCTGGACGATGAGCGTGGGAGCGAGGCGCTTGATTCGCTGCGCAACAACAGCCTGTTGCAAGTGACCGGGGTGTGTCTCGTAGAGGTGGATCAGTCACGGGAAAGCAGTTCGGGGCGAATCTCTATTCGATCCTTTCGGATACTTCTGCGCACACCGTCCGACGTGGTCGTCCTAACAAGCGCGCCCTGGTGGACTCTCAAACACGTCCTTGGGATCCTGGCAGCGATGTCAGTACTCATACTCTCGGTGCTCGTCTGGGTAGCTGTTCTGAGACGGCGGGTGCGGCGGCAGACCGAGTTCATTCGCGGCCAACTTAAGACCGAAGCGTCGTTGAAAGTGGAGGCCCAGACCGCCAACCGCGCCAAGAGCGAATTCCTCGCCAATATGAGCCACGAGATTAGAACCCCTATGAATGGGATCATTGGCATGACCGAGCTCGCGCTCGATACTGAGCTGACAGGAGAACAGCACGAATATCTGGAGATGGTCCAGACTTCCGCCGACGCTCTGATGGTGCTCATCAACGATATTCTGGACTTCTCAAAGATAGAGGCCGGCAAGCTCGAGTTAGACTACACCGACTTCAGCCTACGGGACAGTCTGAGCAGCGCCACCAAGGTGCTCGCCATTCGCGCGCATCAAAAAGGATTGGAGCTCGCGTGCGATATCCATTCCGATGTTCCGGATATGCTGGTTGGCGATCCGGGTCGCCTGCGACAAATCATTGTCAACCTTGTGGGCAACGCCATCAAATTCACTGAACAAGGCGAGGTGGTTGTAACGGTGAGGGTTGAATCCCGCCGTGAGAGTCAAGTCAGTCTGCATTTTGCCGTCCGGGATACGGGCATAGGAATTCCGGAGGATAAACTCGCGAAGATCTTTGGAGCGTTTGAACAGGCGGATAGCTCGACGACACGCCGATATGGCGGCACTGGCCTCGGTCTCGCGATATCGGTTCAACTTGTGACACTGATGGGGGGAGATCTATCGGTCGAGAGCAGCGAGGGCGTTGGCACCACTTTCCATTTTACCGTCGCCCTCAATTTGAGCAGTGCGTCGCAAGCCGCTCAACCCAGCCGGGATCCCGCCGACCTTCGAGGTCTTACTGTACTTGTCGTGGACGACAACTTTACGAATCGTCACATACTACAGCAAGTTCTTACCAATTGGGAGATGAAACCCACCGCGGTGGACGGCGGCCCGGCCGCGCTTGAGACCCTCAAGCACGCCGAGAGTGCTGGAGATCCCTTCAGTCTGGTGTTGCTCGACTTTCATATGCCCGGAATGGATGGCTTCGCTGTGGCCGAGCACATCAGGCAAGACTCGGACCTCGCGAGCACGCCAATAATAATGTTGACGTCCTCGACCCAACATGGGATAGCGGACCGCGCCCGGCAACTCGCGTTGGCTGGGTACCTCCAGAAGCCCGTATCTCAGTCAGACCTGCTCGACGCATTGCATGCGTTTGTGTGTGGCTCGGCGAATGCGCTGGAAGCGTCTCCCGCGATTGCGAATGATGAACAAGCGCCGGCTCATCGTCGATTACGCATTCTGCTGGCAGAGGATAATCACATTAACCAACAACTGGCGGTGAGAATGCTCGAGAAGCGAGGGCACTCAGTGGTCATTGCCGCGAATGGCCGGCAGGCAGTGGCGGAGCATCAGAGGAGCGCATTCGACCTGATACTCATGGATGTTCAGATGCCTGAGATGAATGGCTTCGAAGCCACGGCCGCCATCCGGCAGAATGAGAAGGCGACGAATAACCGAATACCCATCGTTGCGATGACCGCGCGTGCCATGAAAGGAGATCGCGACGAATGCCTTGCTGCAGGCATGGATGCCTATGTATCAAAACCGATGCGCGCGGAGGCGCTCTTTGAGGCGATAGGAAGTATCGTTCCAGATGTTGGTGATGAGAACGCTCAAGAGTCGGATCGCGCCTGGGATGAGGTTGCTGCAGCCTCCTCGGGGCCGCTCGACACGAAGGCGCTGCTGTACTCTGTTGAAGGCGATATGGAGTTTCTCCGCAGTATTGTAGATGAATTCCTGAACCGCTATCCGGATCAGGTCGCAACGATTCGGGATGCAGTTGCAAGGAGTGACGCCGAAACCTTGTGCGATGCGGCCCACGCATTGAAAGGAGTGCTGGCCGCGATTCGCGCTCGTCCGGCTTCTGAAGCTGCGAAGCAACTCGAACAGATCGGACGCTCGGGTGAACTGGCGCAAGCGAATAGTGCGCTGGCAGCATTGCATCGAGAACTCGAACTGCTCAAGCCGCTGCTTGTCGAGCTGACTCTTGAATCTGTGAGCAAATCATAATCGGAAATGCGAAATGCGAAGTGCGAAATGCGAATTGGGACATTCTCATTTCGAATTTCGCATTTTAGTCAGACTTTGTGAAGGTGATCGCGGCGATTCTGCCATCTGCGCCGGCGGCCCACGCGGCGCGCGAGGAAGCAATGCTGGCGCAGTGGTATCCCTCTCTGCCGAAACTCTTCCAGCTCGCGCCGTCGTCGGTCGAGTAGTCGCAGGCTCTCTCTCCCACGGCGATCAGAGTAGAAGTACGGCCGACGTACTCGACGCACGAGCGGAATCCGTTTGGTCGCGCGCCCTCCACCAATTTCCAGGTCACGCCGCCATCTGTAGTCCGAGCGACGTTGTCCCCGATCGCAATCGGTTTCCTGTAATCGCCTCCGACCACGAAGCCGTTCTTTGCATCCTTGAACGCGATCGAGAAGATCCCGGTCGAGTCCTCGCCGCTGATGATCGGCGTGTTCGAGACTTTCCACGTCCGTCCGCGATCCGTTGATCTGAACACTCGAGCCGCTTTCCCGCCGGTTGCGAACCAGACGTTGTTCTTTCCTTCAACGGCTATGCAGGTGCCGCTCGCAGCGAAAGCCGCTTCGCCTTTGATCGCGGGCGGAATGCCCGCGGAGGGAACCTGTTTCCAGGTCAGGCCGCCGTTATTCGTAGTGAGGAGGAGAAAGCCGTCGTTGATTGGATCGCCGAGAACGATCCCGTGGCGAGCATCCCAGAAGGCGAATGCATCGAGGAATACTCCCTGAGCCGTGTTGTTGTACTGCAGGGACCAGCGACGCCCGCCGTCAATTGTCTTGTAGATCCTGCCGGCGGTCGCGAGGAGGTAAGCCGTCTTAGCGTTGATGGCTTCTACATCTCTGAAGTCGAGCGAAGACGCATCCGGTACGGTGCCGCTAACCCAGGTTCGCCCGCCATTGGTGGTTCGGACATAGGTTCCCTTGCTGCCGCTCGCCCAGACTATTCTTGAGCTGGCAGCGCTGATCCCGCGAAGTTGCGCGGTTGTGCCGCTGGTTTGGTGCTTGAATTGGGGATGCACTTGCGCGCCGGCGAGAAGGACGGCGAGTGCGGTCGCCGTCAATGATCTGGCAGATACCATAGCAGTAGCCCTTCCTCGCGAACAGTCCGGCAGTCTACCAACAATTGTCATTGTTGGGTAGGGGGCGGCGTTTCGCGTTTTAAGTTTTAAGTTTTACGTTTGAGGGTTGAGTTGGACACCGCAGCCAGGGCGGACGTGGAACGTGGACCTAAAACGTAAAACGTAAAACGCAAAACGTAAAACGCTAAACCCGTCTCTTCTCGGGATGGATCTCGATGACGGTGATCTCAGGCCTTGCGCAGAATCTGACTCTCGGGGCCGAGCCTCCTTCCATCCCGATCCCTCGGTTTACATACATCCAGGTGTTGTTGACTCGATACAAACCGGACTCGTATCTCTTCCCAAACCTGGAGAACGTGATCAGCGCGCCGTAGAAAGGCAGCGCCACCTGGCCTCCGTGCGTATGCCCGGCGCAATAGAGGTCGACCGGCCGCTCCGCCACCTCGCGAATCAAATCGGGGTAGTGGTAAAGGAAAAGCGTGCATGCTCCCGGAGGGATTGATTTGAAGGCCTGGTTGAGGCGGTCTTCACTCTCGACGGCAACACCTGCAACCCAGATCGACGAGGTTCCCGCCTTTACTTCGGGCGGTACCGTTCAGCTCTTCGACGCCTGTGCCATCGAAGAGATTCAACCGCCCCCAGTACCACGCGTCCCAGTTTCCTTTTACCGCGAACGTAGGCGCGATCGCCGCAAGCCGGGTCATACACCTCTGCATCACGGGCAACGCATCCGGCGAATTGACCGCGTCGCCGGTAAAGACGATCAGGTCAGGTTTCTCGGCTGAGATGATGTCTGGGAGTCGTTCTTCGAGTCGTGGCCTGGGGTCGGAGTGCAGATCAGATATGTGAGCGATTCTGATCGGACTCGATCCCGGCGGGAGATTTCCATTGGTGATCTGTACGTGAGTAACTGCCGGCCAGTAAGGCTCGACAAAATAGCCATACGCTATACATAGCACGCCTGATAACGCGAGTAGGAGAATGATACGCTCGGCCCATCGTCGAAGGGGGCTGAGCGAACGTGGCGTCCGATTTCTTTTGTGGAGGAGCGTCCTCAGGACAATTCCAGCCGAGAGGATGTAGATCACTGCGACGGCGCAGAGGAAGAGAAGTACCCGCTGATCTTCAGTCATTTGTCATTTGTGACTATTTTGCGCCCGCCACGTCGACCACCGCCCAGTAGATGAACTCCACAAACTTGCCCAGCCCCTCAACTGACATCCGTTCGTCGTTGCCATGTATTCTAGCGCGATCCTCGTCTCCCATAATGCTGCCCAGGCCATAGGCGTGAACTCCCTTTGGTCGCAACTGCGCGGAATCGGTGGCGCCGGTCAGCATCAGCGGAAGAGTGGCGGCGCCGGGAAAGATCTTCGCCTGTGTCCGCTCGAGAGCGCGGAACATTTCTGTTCCGAGTCCCGAAGGCGGAGAAGGAGCGCGCCCGCCCCTTGGGGGCGGAACGATTTCGACAGCCGGGTCATCGATCAACTTGCGCATCGTGGCCATAAGCGCGTCGATGTCTTCGTCGGGCACTGCCCGCACGTCAAGCGTGGCTTCGGCATCGGCGGGAATGACGTTGCTGCGGAAACCGCCATTGATTATCGTGGGCACCACAGAGGTCCGAAGCATCGAGTTATAACCTCCGTTGGTCACTCTTATCTTCTCCTGAGCGGCTGCGCTTTTGGCGGGGTCTTCAAGAGCGGCGTAGAGAGCTCCTTCCTGCGGCGGACTTATCTTTGCAAGTCGCGAAAAGAAAGTACGCGTCGTTTCGTTCAAACGCATAGGCGGCTGCCAATTTCCGATTTTCGCCACGGCCGCCGCCAGGTGGGTAATCGCATTGTCCAGGCGCGGGATTGAACCGTGACCGCTCGTGCCCCGGGCTATCAGTTTCATTCGACGCGGGACTTTTTCCGTCGTGGCCACGCCAACGTACTTCACCTTTCCATCGACTTCGTAGATGGCCCCGCCTTCATTGAGGGCGAACTCGCAGTCGATCTTGTCCCATTTCTTTTCGACCATGAAGTCCATTCCAGGGCCGGTTGTGCCCTCTTCGCCTGCCTCGGCGAGGAAGATCACATCGCGATCGAGCGGCACTTTGAGCCGGTGAAGCAAAAGGAAGACCTCAAGGCAAGCGCTCGTCATGCCTTTGTCGTCCGATGCACCGCGGCCGTACACGTAGCCGTCCTTGATGTCGCCGCCAAATGGATCGACGGTCCACTTCGCACGTTCAACGCCTACGACGTCGATGTGGCCCATCAAAAGAAGAGCCTTCTTCTTGCCGTTGCCCTTCAGTCGCGCGACGATGTTGCCCCGCCCTGGCTCCAGCTCGAATATCTCCGAGGTAATCCCCTCGCGATCGAGAATCGCTTTGAGGTACAGAGCGCCCTTAGTCTCATTTCCGGGCGGATTGCTGGTATCGACTTTGATGAAGCCTGAAAGGATCTTGACCGTTTCATCGCGCGCGGCGGCGAAGTCGGGACTGGGCGACTTTGTCGACTGACCAGCAAATGATCCGGCTGCTACAACCGCGAACATTGAAAGCAGGGCAGGGAGAGTGCCGGCAGAGTGTCGAAGGCGCATCTATGTTCCTCTCTCAGGACGAAATGGGAAATGCGAAATGGGAAATGCGAAATTCGAAATTCGAAACGAACTTACTTGAATTACCAAAAATTCGCAATTCGAATTCCGAACGTCTCATTTCGCATTTTGCATTCCGCATTTCGCAATTCGCACTTCGCATTCCGCATTTCGAATTTCCCTTACCATCCCATCCGCTCGGCCAGGGAGGTTATGTGAGCTACGTGATGCCGCCCGTGCCACGCGTAGAGCGCGATGTTCTTTTCCAGACTCACGACTCCTATATCGGGGTGTAGGAATGTGCGCGCGAGGTCGCTGGGTTCAAGGGACCTCAGCACCATGACAAACCGGCGATGCAGAGCCTCTAATAGATCCAGCGAGATCTCGGGAGGCGCCGTTCGAGCCTCCAAAAGATTCGACCACTGATTCTCATCATAAGGTTTGATGGTTGGCTGATCTTCGGTGAGTGCAAGCTTAAATCGAATGTAGCTGTTGAGATGGCTATCGGGCAGGTGATGGACCACCTGGCGTACAGTCCACCCTCCCGGACGATAAGGAGTGTCGAGTTGCTCGGATGACAAGCCATCGACCGCAGCCCTGAGTCTTGCCGGCGCCTGGGCGATGGCATCGATGGCAAGGTGTATCTCTTCATCACTCAGCTTGCCCTCAATCTTGAAAGGGCCTATGGGGTAGCGCAAATCGTTGGTCATCGTAGCCTCCTAGAAACGTTTCGCGTTCCGCGTTCCGCGTTTTGCGTTTTGCGTTTCGCGTTCACACTAAACCTTAATCAATAAAATCACTCGTGACAACAAAGTCCGAACGACAGCCGCGAAACGCGGAACGCGGAACGCCGTCACGCATCACCCATCACGAATCAAGCACCCCACTGCGAATCGGGGATTCACCATGCCCCAGCCCTGGCGATCAACAGCTACATGCGGAATTCGAACTGCGGTCTTGATCAGAATCTGCTTCACCTGGTGTGGCTTCAACTCGGGCCTTACCTCGAGCATCTGCGCCGCAATCGACGATACTATCGGCGCCGCAAAGCTGGTTCCGTCCACGTGCTTGTAGTGCCCGCTGATGATGTTGTTGTCTCGTACCTTGATCCAAACAATCTGGCGAATGAGATATGGCGCTAGAGGAGCCGCCTGGTCGAGGTCCTCATCGACGCCGGGATTCTGCTTTATGATCGCCTCCAGCTCAGAGTCGGTTGCCTGCTCCAGTTGTGACAGCAGGGCGGCTTGATCGGCCGTAGGTGTTCCCGGAAGAATCGGCGCCGCTACCCAGATCCCGGGGGCAATCAGCTCGGGTTTCTGAAGTCCATCTATCGTCGGGCCGTAGCTCGACCGGTACATGTCGTTGTCGGCGAACTCGAGATTGTTCTTGTCGTCCAGACCTCCCACCGTTATCACGGAAGGCGCCGACGCCGGCGGCAGGACGGGGTGACTGGCGTCGTTCCCCGCATTGCCGGTCGCCGCAACCACGACCAGACCAGCGCGAGCGGCATCCTCAGCCGCCTGAGACAGCTCGTCATGAAGATAGCTTGATTCGTGGTCTCCGCCGCAGGAGATGTTCACGATTCGAATGTTGTAGCGCTCGCGGTTGCGAACCACCCATCGCAACCCGCGAGCTATATCTTCGTGCCGGATGCGTGAAGCCGAACCTACTTTCACGAGAACGACATTGGCTTCTGAGGCGATGCCCCGGTATAGTCCGCCCGACAGGAAGCCGTTGCCGGCCGCGACTACCGAGGTCATCATGCCGTGCCACGAAGAGACCTGGGGCGCTTTGAGGTCTGCTCGAAGACTGCGCCCGACCATGTTCGCGTATTTGAGTATCCGGTTGTGCGGCCACGTCAGATCGGGGTGCGCGTAGAAGCCCGAGTCGAGAAAGGCTATGGTGATCCCCCGGCCCCGCCGTTCATCCGAGGCATCCAGCCTGACGGGAGTTGGAATAATCTTGAGTTCCTGGTGGGCGAATTGCGGGAACGTTGCCGCCAGTTGATCGCGAACCCGAACGAAGGGCGCGAGGCAGTCCCGGCAGATAGGCTTGCCCGGCTCCCATGCGCGCGCATTGACGGCCAGCAGCCGACTGATTGAGTCGTCTATCTCTACTGGAGAGCCGGGGTCAATCTCTTTTCTGCAGATCGCGCAGGGGATTAGGAGCGATTCCATAGTTGTCCGTTGTCAGTTGTCCGTTGTCAGTTGTCCGCGGCTATTGTAGCAGTTGTCAGTGCAGTGGTCAGTTGCCAGTGGTCCCGTTGCAAGTCGTACATGGTTAGTTGTCAGGGTCAGTCACGGGCCAGTTGTTAGCGGCCAAAAAGTAAGCAACTTGTAAGCCTGAGTATGGCCGCTAACAACGGACAACGGACAAGGACAACGGAGCACGGACAGCTCACCCCTGCTTCTGCTATTATGATTTTTCCATTTGGAACAGACCATATGAGTGACGAGAAAGAACTGGCTTATCGTTACGATCTCTTCGTAACGCCCGACTGGCGCGATCGATTCGATACCCTGGTCGCTAAGCACATCAAGTTGCCGACTGAAGGCCGAATACTCGACGTAAACTGCGGAACCGGGGCCCACGCCATCGAGATTGCGGAGGGCCTTCGGAACAAAGGAGAGGTAATAGGAGTTGACTCGAGCGCCGAGCGAATAGAAATTGCACGCGCCAAGGCCCAGGTGAAGAAGCTCAAAGAGGCAACCTTCGAGCAGAGCCTTCCCTATGATCTGAGGTTTGAGAGTGACCTCTTCGACGTAGTGATTGGCGATGCTTCATTGCTGCCAACCAATGAGGTCGAGGATGTCCTGAGCGAGATGGTACGCGTCGCGTCGCAAGGGGGGCGGGTGGTATTCAAGATTGCCACCCATGGCAGCTTTGGTGAATTCTTTTCGATCTTCTGGGAGGCTCTGCACGATGTCGGCCTGGATGCAAACGTGTGGAGCGATTTGGAGGAGTTGATTAACGATCGGAAAACGATGTCTGATGTCGAGCAGATGGCTCGGAGCACAGGGCTTCGGCGGATTGTCAGCTTCACCAGCAGAGAAGAGTTCTCATTCGAGACGGGCGATCAGTTCCTATCTTCTCCACTCATCGCCGACCTGTTCCTGGAGGGCTGGCTTGACATAGTTCCTGAAGAACAGAGGCAGGAGATCTCAAGCCGTATCGAGGAGATAATAGAACGCGAACGGAACGATGGGCCATTCTATGTGTCCATTAAGGCGGCCATCGTAGCCGGCGTGAAGTGAATCAACTGATTCCGGGTATGCCTGCCCGTATGAAGTACAGGATGTAAGAGAACTGCGCTATCAAACCGATCCCACCGACGACGATACCCGCCAGTGCGAGTCCGCGTCCCTCTTCTATGTTGTACTCTTTGAAAGTTGAAAGAGCGCTCACGCCCAGAAAGATGGCGCTCACACCCATTGCCAGGCCCAGGCCGGGGCAAAAGAAGCTGATCAGTGCCAGGATGAGTGACTGATTACCCCGTTCCCTGGCCTTATCGATTTTTTGGCTCGAAAAGCCTTCTCCTACGTTGCGGCGCCGTTGAGCACGGTCGTGGGCGGGCACGGGCGCCGACTCGGAAAAAATCGTTCCGACCTGGGCGCCACAATGAGGACAGTGAGCGAGACCCAGATCGAGAGCCAACCCGCATTCAGCGCAAACCTTGCTAAGCGACGACATATTTAATAGAGCCTGAAGAGCTTCAGCTCGAACAATCGTTGTTTTTAGCACAAGATCGCGGCAGGTTCAAGGAAAGGGGAAATGGGAAATGCGAAATTCGAAATGCGGATGCGAAATTCAACCAACCTCGAGCGCCAATCCGGCATCTAGGCCCAACGAATGGGGAATGCGAATTTCGAATTTCGAAATGCGAAATGCGACGTTTCGGAATCGAAACGAATCTCGAGTATTTGGAATGCGGCAATTTCGCATTTCGCATTTCGAACTTCGAATTTCCGTTCGCTTTACAACCGGGGACCGCTGCGCTATTTTTACGTTGGCTTTACCAGGTATCGGGATCTTCAGGCGAGCACTTATGCTTAACATCAAGAACATCGGCAGATTATACTCCGGCGGCTTCTCACCTAACTGGTTCCAGGAGTTCTTTCGCCGCTACACATTTCTGGCACTGGTGGCGCTGTCGGTTGTTGCCGGAATAATGTTCGGTGCAACCGTCGCCTATCAGGCGAGCATGACCGAGGAAGCGCAGCAGGTGGCGGCGCTGGCCAGCTACCGTCCGAACCTGGTCACTCGCGTTCTTGCCGATGACGGAAAGACCGTGGTCGGCGAATTCTCCCTGGAACGCCGCATTCCCGTTACTTACGACGAGATCCCCGACCAGTTGAGGCAGGCCATATGGGCCATCGAAGATGACCGATTCTTTCAGCACATCGGCGTAGATCCCATCCGCATCGTGATGGCGGGCATCAAGAACGTCACCAGCGGGCGCAAGGCTGAAGGCGCCTCGACTCTCACCCAACAGTTGGCGCGCGCCTTGTTCCTTAGCCCCGAGAAGACCTACGCGAGAAAAGTAAAAGAGATTCTCCTCTCGCTGCAGATAGAGCGCTACTACACCAAAGAACAGATAATGGAGATGTACTGCAACCAGATCTTCCTGGGTGGCGGCGCTTATGGCTTTGAGGCTGGGTCGCAGTACTATTTCTCCAAGTCGCTCAAAGATCTGAGCCTCGAGGAGTGCGCGTTGCTTGCTGGCCTCCCGAAGGCCCCGAGTCTCTATTCGCCCACTCGCGACGAGAAAGCCGCGCGAGACCGCCGCAACATAGTGCTCTTTCGCATGCGCGAAGAGGGCTATATTGCCGAGGATGAGTACAGTCGTGCGAAGCAGACCGCCATCAATCTGAACTTGAATCCGCAGACCACTAACAACGATTCGATCTTCGGGTACTTTGTTGAAGATGTACGCCAGGAGGCTGAGGGCACCTTCGGCACGCGCCAGACGCTGACCGAAGGCATGAACATCTACACGACCATAGATGCCTATGCGCAGCGCGAGGCGGTTCGGGCCGTGCGACACGGGCTTCACGCTTACCAGGACCGACACGGCAAGAAGTGGCGTGGGAATCTGACAAACGTGCTCAGTCACAAGCCCGGCTACGACCTTGGGAACTATGTCCATCCTGACTGGCTTGGAGACTTCGTCGCGGGCGAGTACATCTACGGGCTGGTCATGGGCACAAGCCAGGCGGGCGCGGATATCAGGTTCGGGGACTATCGAGCTACTCTGACGGACGCCGGGACCAAGTGGGCTGGAGGCACTCCGGCGCGCTTGCTGAAGCGCGGGGACCTGGCGGTATTCAAAGTGATCAAAGCGGACAACGACAAGAAGGTGCTCGACGTGAGTCTCGACGAGCTGCCTCTGGTCGATGGCGCCCTGGTCTGCATCGAATCGCGGACCGGCGACGTCAAAGCGATGGTAGGCGGCTACGACTTCTTGACTCGAAAGTTCAACAATGCCACGCAGGCCGAGCGGCAGACGGGCTCGGCTTTCAAGCCCTTCATCTACACGGCGGCAATTGAGAATGGCTTCTCGCCTGACACTGTTGTGAATGCGGGCCCGTTTACTGATCCCTCCACGGGCTGGTCGCCGCACAACTACGATGGTTCGCTCGGGGGAGGGATGCTCCCGCTCAGAACCGCTCTGCAGCAGTCGCTCAACGTTGTCGCTGTGCGACTGCTTTCAATGGTGGGCGTGGACAAGGGGGCCGAAGTCGTCAAACGCTTCGGTCTGTCGAATCCGATGAAGCGCGTGCTGCCATCGGCGCTGGGAGCTACGGAGGAGCCGCTGATCGATATGGTGAGCGCTTATTCGACGTTTTCCAATCTCGGCGTGCGAGTCAAGCCGCACCTGATCAGGCAGGTGACCGACGCCGACGGCAACACGTTTGAAGGCGGACAGTGGGATCCGGAATCGTATAAAGTGATCACGCCCTACGTCGCCGCTCAGATGCAGGATATGATGCGCGGCGTAGTGACCGGAGGAACCGGCGGCCCGATTATGGGCAACAAGGAACTGGCGAAGCGAATGATCTGCGGCAAGACGGGAACGGTGAATGATTTCACCGATGCCTGGTTTATAGGATATACGCCGACCTACACGGCAGGGGTATGGATCGGCTATCCGGGACAGAAGCGCACCCTCGGAAACAGAGAGGCCGGCGGCGTTGCGGCACTTCCGATGTGGATGCAGTTCATGGAGAAATTCCTGAAGGACAAGCCGAACGACAAATTCCCCAAGGCGCCGCCTCCGGATAAGGAGGTACTGGCCAGGCGCGGTGAAGCCGAACGAGCTATTCGAAAAGCCGCGGCGGAGGAAGCGGAAGCCAACGCGCAGGCTCCGGATGCAACTGCTGATCAGGCCAAGAGCGCGGCTAAGGACGCTGAGGAACCGAAGCCCAGGGGCGAGCGTCCGATACCTCGAATGATCGAGCCTGACGGCGGGCTGCCGCCGAGGCGAAATGAACGCCCAAAGGTACTGGATCGGCCGCCACCAATTGAGGATCGGAAGCATGAAGGCGACAAGCCGAAGAAGAGAGGCAAGAACGGTTAGGAAATGCGAAATTCGAAATGCGAAATGCGAAATTCATCCTGCGGCGATTGACGTTCCAGCAGCCGCCTGAATGCATGAAGCGAAATGGCTGCAACGATCGGTCGTTAGTCCGAAATCGGAAATCCGCAATTTGACCCGGCTTATGCCTTTAGTGATCTTTGCCGTCATTGCCCTCCTGATCTATTGGTGGTGGAGGAGCGACCGAACGCTGAGTCGTAATGAGCAGCTCTATCTAAAACGGCGAGGATACGACGCAAGTCCCCCCAATACCGGCCCACCTATTGATCCTGATTCACAGCTGACCGGCTACATCGAGTCGCTGAGCGACATCTCTCCGTATTCCAGACAACGAGCTGCTGAGGAACTGGCCCGACTCTGCGTGGAAGGTAAGCGGGATACACGAATGTTCTATTCGCTTGTGGCGGCCCTGGACGACAACGAGGCATCAGTTCGCAGCGCAGTCGCCTCTGCACTTGGCGAACTGGCCGATGCTCGCGCAGTTGAACCGCTCAAGCGGCAGTTAGATGTGGATGAATCGATTTTGTTTCGCGCGGCCGCATTGAAAGCGCTCGAGAAACTGGGGGGAAGGGAGTAGGGAAATGCGAAATTCGAAATGCGAAATGCGAAATCGAATCTCAAACTCTTAACTTCGAATTTCGAATTTCGAATTTCGCATTTCTTCACAGCTTATTCTCGCCACGCACATAATACTTGAAGGCCATCTTGGCGAGCTTCCATACCTTGCCCCATTCGATGTTCCCGCCCTTACCGCGTATCACGTTGTCGACGATTAACCCCCGCAGGTACCGGCCTTCCCGCATGAACATGAAGCGCTTCGCGTAGGGACGTGCAACCTCGAAGAAGTTGAAGTTCGAATCAACCATGGTTCCCAGCCCTTCCAGCGTCATTATCGCTCGAACGATGTAGGTGAAGTTCGCCGGAATGCGGAAGGGAAATTCATAGATCACATGTGCCAGGTCGAAAATCAGCTCCTTGAATTGGACGTCGCCCAGGCGGAGGCTCAGGTAACGGTCGAACAACGCTTCAATCACAGGTTTGAAGCGCTCCTCCTCGTCGGGCGATAAGTCTATGAAACCGAGACGAACCATGTCCTCGACCAGCCCGTGAACGTCGTGCTCGACAACGTGAAAGAACGCATTGATCAGCTGGGATTGAAGCTCCATCGGGAGCCTTCCGACCATCCCGAAATCAAAGAAGGCCAGTCGCCCATCCGCCATTACTCGTAAATTGCCGGGATGAGGGTCGGCGTGGAAGAAGCCGTCTTCGAGCAGTTGCTTCAGGTAGGTCCGGGCGAGAAGCCTCACTACCTCCGGCGGGTTGTGGCCGGCAGCCGTGAGTTGCTCGACGTCCGACACCTTCAGCCCGTCGATGAACTCCATCACGATGACTCGGCGTGTCGAAAGCAGGTGATGTATGCGCGGAACGTATACTTCCTTCCATCGAACGAAGTTCCTCTGGAAGACCTCCGCGTTGCGCGCCTCCTGCTCGTAATCCAGCTCTTCAAAGATGTGGGAACGGAACTCGTCGAGGGTGCCTTGCCAGTCGACTCCGCGGATCAGATTCGGGTAACGCTCCGCTAGTCGCGCGATGCGACGCAGGACCGCGATGTCGAACTCAATATGGCCGGCGATCTCCGGCCGCTGTACCTTTACTGCGACTACCTGACCCGTTCGTAGACGGGCACGGTAAACCTGGCCGAGGCTCGCTGAGGCGACCGGCTGATCGGGAAAGCTCTCAAACAGGTCGTCGATCTTTGCGTGCAGTTCCCCTTCTATGATCTCCCGCGCCCGTTGAGTGGGAAAGGTCGGCACTTCATCCTGCAGCCTGGCGAGTTCCTGTATGTATTCGGTTGGGAGAATGTCAGCTCGC
>DASYSA010000596.1:0-7038 GCA_036003885.1 Blastocatellia bacterium
TAGCCCCCGCAGCAGCCGCACTGGCCTTCGTCCTGTTCTCGAATGTCGTAGGTTGCCGCACTCCTTCGCAACCGCCTCCAGTCGAAACTTCATCCACCCAGCCCGCGGCAGAGTGGACTACCTACGTCGATAATTATCTCAATTCGTATTTTACCGCCCGTCCGGACATTGCTGTGCTGGCCGGCCGCCACGAATTCGACGGTAAACTGCCCGATTGGAGCGAGGCCGGGATCAGAAAGGAGATCAGCCGCCTGCACTCGGAGCGAGACCGTGCGCTTCGCTTTGCTGATGCATCGTTCGATGAACGACAGCGCTTCGAACGCAACTATGTCGTGGCGCAGATCGACCGCGACCTCTTCTGGCTGGAGTCGGCTGACTTCCCGCATAAGAATCCATTCTTCTATGCCGATTCACTCGATCCCGATGTGTATGTGACGCGTGAATATGCTCCGCTCCCGGCGCGGCTCGCTGCCTACACGGCTTACGCGAAAGCGGTGCCAGCGGCGGCCGAACAAATTCGCACGAATCTGCGGCTACCGCTTCCACGCACCTACATACAGATCGGCCGGACCAGTCTTGGAGGACTGGCGGCCTTCTACCAAAAGGAAGTGCCCGCGGTTTTTGCCTCGGTTACCGACACGCGGTTACAGGCCGACTTTAGCGCCGCGAATGCTATGGCCATCAAGGCGATGAAGGACCTTGACGGATGGTTCGCCTCACAGGAAGCCGGCGCCACCGATGATTTCGCGCTGGGCACGGACAAGTTCCGCGAGATGCTGAAGGCCACCGAGATGGTCGATCTGCCTCTTGACGAACTGGAGCAGATCGGCCGCCAGGACATGGAACGTAACCTCGCAGCTTTGCGTGATGAATGCGCGAAGTATGCGTCCGGACAATCGATCGAGCAGTGCGTGGCGAAAGCAGAAGCGGACAAGCCACAGGGAAGCGCGGTCGAGGCCGCGCGAAGGCAGCTGTCAGAGCTGAAGGCGTTCATTCTTGAAAAGAACCTGGTTACAATTCCCGGACAGGAAGACGCCAGGGTCGCGGAAGCGCCTCCCTATAAGCGCTGGAACTTTGCATATATCAACATCCCTGGACCCTTCGAGAAGGGGTTGCCCTCGACTTATTACATCTCTCCGCCGGATCCTTCGTGGCCGGCCGCGCAACGCGAAGCCTATCTACCAGGCAAGGGAAGTTTGCTATTCACATCAGTGCATGAGGTCTGGCCGGGACACTTCCTCCAGTTCCTCCACGCGAACCGTTCGCAGTCGAAGTTTGGCCAGGTGTTTGTCGGTTACGCATTCGCCGAAGGCTGGGCCCACTACACTGAAGAGATGATGTGGGACGGAGGTCTTGGCAAAGGAGATCCTGCGTTGCATATCGGCCAATTGCTTGAAGCCCTACTTCGCAACGTACGGTTTGTTTCAGCGATTGGAATGCATACGCATGGGATGACGGTCGCAGAATCGGAACAGATGTTCCGGGAACAAGGTCATCAGGATCCCGGCAACGCCAGACAGCAAGCCGCGCGCGGGACATTCGATCCGGCGTATCTCAACTACACGATGGGCAAGCTGATGATAAAGAAGTTGCGAGAAGACTGGACCGCGACGCGCGGCAAGCGCGATGCATGGAAGGACTTCCACGACCAGTTTTTGAGATACGGTGGCCCGCCGATTCCGCTCGTACGCAAAGGAATGCTGGGCGACGTTACGGGGTCGTTGTTCTAACAGGTTTGCTTGGTTCTGGAAAGAGGCGGAGCTAAGGCCGCCCCGGAACGCTATCCACCGCCGATGTAACCGAAGTCGATGAAGCCGCGTCGCGGATCGGTCGAGAGCAATTTCACCCGAACTCTCTCGCCAACGCGCAGGCCACGCTCTCCACGCATAACGCGACCATCAACCGGAGGCCTGATTAGTCGGGCAAACGTTCCTTTCGGCGTAACACCTGTCACGATCGCGTCAAACTCCTCTCCGATTCTTTTTTCCAGCAATACCGCGGCGCCCACCTTGCGCATCTTTCGTTCGACCTTGCGCGCCGCATCCTCGCGTTCGGTGCAATGTGTGGCAATATTGCCGAGCTCCTCTTCCGCATAAGGCGACGGCGCATTTGTCAGGGCTGCTTTGGCCAGCCGTTGTGTTACCAGATCAGCATATCGACGATTGGGCGCCGTCGAATGCAGGTAGTCATGCACGGCGAGGCCGAAGTGTCCGTCGCTCGGCGAGTCCGGCCCTTGCACAGCGTATTCGCCCGGGCCGAGTAATTTCACAATCGTGAGCGAAAGATCGGGGAAATGAACGGGATCGGCAGCCTTGCGGCGCGCGAGAAAATCAGCGAGCGCTCGGGAATCCGGTGCATCAGGCAAACGCTCGCCAAGCTCGTGCGCGACTTCGACGATACGCGGCCACTGTTCGGGCGTGCGCACTACTCGGCGCAAAGAGATTACTCTTCTGGCTTCCAGGAAGAGCGCCATCGACACATTTGCGGCGATCATGAAATTCTCAATGATGTCGCGGGCGCTGTTGCGCTCCGTCACGGCTAGGTCTGTGACCTGTCCCGTATTACTTAAGACGGGCGTGGCCTGAATTGTCTCCAGTTCAAGTGCGCCGTGTAGCTTCCGCAACTCGCGCAGCCGCATTGCGGTTGTAAGCTGCAAACGGATCTGCGCCTCCATTCCAGCGATGCCGGCAACCGCGAGAGGCATATCGCCTCCTTGATCGAGCCAGGTGCCGACCTCGTCGTACGAAAGTTTGGCGTAGTTGTGGAGCCTCGCGCGGTACACATCGCTCTCCTTTACCGTGCCGTCATTCGACAGGACCATGTCGATAACTATCGACGACCGATCGGCTCCTCCAACCAGCGAGGTCATATCCTCCGATAGTTCTTCGGGCAGCATCGCGAAAGTCTTGATTCCGGTGTAGACAGACGTGCCGTTCTCCGCCGCGTGCGCATCAATCGCCGAGCCCATGTGCACGAGCGCATCGACATCCGCGATGCCGATTCTGAGGCGAACATCTCCGCTCGGGAGGCTCTCTGCATATTCTACCTGGTCGAGGTCGCGCGATTGGCGGTTGTCTATCGACGACCACAACAGAGCTCGCAGATCGCGCGCCGGGCTGTCGGACCCAGAGGGTTGATCCTTCGCCTGGATTGCCTGTAGTTCATCTGATACCGATTGCGGCAGGTCCGGCTCGAAGCCGGCGTCAATCATGGCTTGATGGGCGATAGCAGATAGATCAAGAGAGTTAGGATCAGAGTGAATCGTCATTAAACATCTGTTTACGACAAGGCACCCTGGAAAGTCCAGTCAGGTCGCGGCCGTACACGCTACAGCTACAGATAGGGGCGCCAGCGAAGGCGCCCCTGCAGCTCTCACAGGCTGATTTCTAGAACCTGATGCCCACACCAAATTGCAACGTGACGACATTAGTGCGCGAGGACAGTACATCGAATATCGCCGTGCCCCCGACACGCTGGATGGAGCCTTCTTTCAGATATCGCGCCTGCGATCCCCACAAGTAGCGTGCCTTGGCGTCGAACAGAAGCTCTCGGCTGTGGCCAAGTCTGGCCAGGCGGCTCTGAATTCCGCCACCCACGCCATAACTGAAGGCAAAGTCGCTCAGGTTGTTGTTCGAAGCGAGGGCTTCATCACTCGAATCGCTCTGAACCGTTGTTTTCGTGAACAGGTATTTGAATCCAACCAGCCCGTCGACATATGGGCGGACAGCGCCGTGACGTGGCTGGGCACGCAGCAGGAAATGAGTGAGGACAATGTTGTTGTCTGTGTCCACGTTAACGGTGATGTCCGGAATGCTGCCGCTGAGGGGCACCTTCCGCGACTCATGGCCATACGTGGCGAACCCAAGATCTACGCCGGCCAGTAGCGGACTTCGACCGATTCCAACAAGAAAGTTACCGCTGATGCCGAAGCCGTTATTCTTCACGTTCTGTTTGAACTCGCTTTGGGGGATCACGGTATTGAAGTCGATGCCCAGCTGAAGCTCCTGCGCTCGAGTGCGCGCTGATCCTCCGAGCGCAATCAAGATGATTACAGCGAAGATCAAGTGTCCTGTTTTGGTGTGGGTCTGATGGCGCATCTGTCTCTACCTCCGACTTTGAACGGTCGAATTGGAAACACACCCCAGGTTCCCGTGCTTTGAGGAATGAGGATGAGTGTGCGTTGCCCGTCAGTGGGTGTTTTTGGAAACACTGGCGGAGGGAGAGTGAAAGAGTGGGAGAGTGGGAGATTAGGAGATAGGAGCAGGGGAGACCTCCCTTTCTCCCACTCCCCCACTCTCCCACTCTTTCCTTCTCCCCTTCACGCTCTCTTGAGCAATGCGATCTGCCCCGCATGATACAACGTATGCTGAATGACCCCGTGCAACATGAAATAGACCGAATAATCGGTTCCTGCCGCGGTCTCCTGCAGGGCCGACTCGGACAGTCGCGAGATCTGTGTAATCAGTTCGTCTTGTGCGCTGCCGAGCCTCGTTAGCGCCTTCTCCCATGACTCGGGGCTCTTGTCGGTGACCGCCGGCCAATCGCCGAACATAGGCTCGGCAACGGACTCTCCCTTGAGCCGCTGGGAAGCAACTCCCTGCCAGCCCGCTATGTGCAACACGATCTCCCAGATACTATGTGCCGCCGGCAATGGTTTCGCGGCAGCCTGAGCGGCCGATACGTCTGACAGGAGTTCCTTTAGCGCGGGGCCATGCCAGGCGTTTCCCTCGTAGGCCTTTGTCGCCTCATCGACGATGTTTGCGATCTCATTCATTGTTCATTCTCCTTTTTTATCCTGGTCACAACGCAGATCGGATCTCTACACCGATGACCGTGAATCGAGCCCCTGCAACCCCGCGAATAGTGGGGCGCTCGCCCGCAACAGCCCCAAACCAGTAACCGGTTAAAGTCCGCTTGTCAGTTACGACATTCTTAACGCCCCGGTAACCGGCAAGGTTTCATTTTACTGGTTTGGGTGATAAGAAAAAGAAGAAGGATCACCTGCGAGGTGTGGATCGGGTGTTTCTTGACACCGGGCCAGAGGCACCTCTGGCCCGGTGAATTTGTACTCGCGCCAGATCGCGAGCAATCTGTCGTAAGGCGGCCAAGGCCATCTGATTACTGGCCGAGACTGAACCCGCCGCTGCCCCCTGATTGAGAAGGGAAAAACGGCTTCAGCAGGCTGGCCAGCGCGGCAAGGTTGCGGGTCTGGATGAGAATCTCTCCGGGACCTAAAAACTCGGCGACGATACCTTCTCCGCTGACAATGCTTCGAAAGAAGCCTGCGGCCGCCTTGCGCAATGTGTATTGAGTGCTGCCTTCCCAGGCTACCAGGTGGCCGGTGTCCACGACGTACCTCTCGCCGGGTGCGAGCCGCTTGCGATGAATCGCTCCGAACGACGAGACCAGGAGCAGTCCGGCGCCGTGGACCTGCAGCACGAAGAGACCTTCGCCGCCGAAGAAAGACTTCGCACCTCCCCACCTCGTGTCCACCGTCAGTCCGGTGTCCCCGGCGAGGTAGGAGCTGGACTGAACAAAGAACATCTGGTTGTTCAGTTCAATGGCTGCGATGTCCCCGGGCGATCCGGGAGCAAGGGTTACTTCGCCCGGCCCTCCTCTTGCAGTGAAGGTAGAGACAAATGCAGATTCCCCGCCGACCGCGCGCTTGAGGGCTCCCATCAGCCCGCCCTTCATCTGGGATTGCAACTCGATGTTAGCCGACATCGATACCATCGCGCCTGCTTCCGCCTGAATCGACTGCTCCGGCTGCAATTGAACTACGGCCAGGGAGAAGGCGGGTTGATGGAGGATTTCGTAGCTACAGCCTCTCCCGGTGCCACGCGAGTCAGGGTCTATGTTGATCCCGCTGGGACCGGCTTGCTGTCTGGGAATCTCGTAGCCTGGATCCCGGGGCGGAACTTGCGGCGCTGCTTGCTGTAATGTTGGGCCGCCGCAACTGGTGCAAAACTGAGCACCGGATAAGACTGCGGCGCCACATCTCGGGCAGTTCATAGTGACTCCTCCTTCATAAAGAGAGAATAAGAGAGAACTGAAATCCAGAATTGCGCCCATAAGAGTAGCACAGACTCATTGAGCGTCTGCCTTCAACTTTGTGTGTAGCGGCCGTGATATCGAAAGGAGGTTGAAGATCATTCAAGTATTGGGCGAGAATGCGCCTTATGACTAATCACGGTCTCTCTCTTATCCACCTCGTTCGAAAGCCCCGAGAGGTAGCGGCCGAGCCGCCGCTACTGCTTCTGCTGCACGGCATTGGAAGCAATGAGCAGGACCTGTTCAGTATGGCGCCGCTTCTTGATCCACGCTTCTTTGTTGTCAGCGCTCGGGCGCCCATCGAGATCATGGCGGGCGGATATGCCTGGTTCAACATCGAGTTCACGGCAGAAGGCGGCATCGTGCCCGACCTCGATCAGGCCGAGGCAAGCAGACTGCGGCTGGCGCACTTCATCGACGAGGTGGTCGAAGCGTATGGCGTGGACCGTCGATGTGTGTACCTGATGGGATTCAGCCAGGGAGCAATGATGAGCCTGAGTGTAGCGCTTACCCGGCCGGACAAGGTGGCTAGAGTTGTCGCCATGAGCGGGCGCCTTCCTGAACAGGCGGTTTCGAATCCGGGGTCCCTGGAAGAGATCCGGAAGCTCGAGATCTTTGTGAGCCACGGCGCCTACGATGACCTGTTGCCCATTCTGAATGGGCGAGCGTGTCGTGACCAGTTGGAGAGACTGGGTGTGTCTCTTACTTATCGCGAATATCCAATGGGGCACGAGGTGAGGCCGGAAGCGCTACGCGAGATCACAGCCTGGCTGACGTCAACGCTCGATAAGGGATGTTAGGGGAATGCGAAAGTCGAAATGCAAAAGGTTTCAGGAGGCTCCCAATTCCCAATTTCGCACTTCGCACTTCGCATTTCGCATTTCCTGCTGTTTGACAACCTCCGAGAGTGCGAATTAGACTCAACAACTCAGACGCGAGACCATTTGGACCGAGTTGAATGAAGTCGACAGGGGCCCCGCAGCAACT
>DASYSA010000597.1:0-9416 GCA_036003885.1 Blastocatellia bacterium
TAACGCGGCGGCCGAGCCATCACATCGCCAAGGTGCTCAACATAGTCGGCTGGTTCGATAGGCACAAAGCAAAGCCTTGAGAGAGCAGGCTTACAACGGAGTTGGAGGAGACATGAATACCAGGCTTCAACGTGTTCTGCAGATCGGATTCCTGATTAGCATTCTGATTGCGGGACCTTCGCTTCGATCATCAGACGCGTCCGCAGGCGCTGACGACTTCGATATAGTCATCCTCAACGGCCGAGTCATCGACCCCGAGTCGAAGCTTGATGCAGTGCGCAACATAGGCATCACCGGCGGCAAGATTCAGGCTGTCGCTGCCAAAACGATGCGCGGGCGCAGCACAATTCTCGCCAGCGGACTGGTCGTCTCTCCCGGCTTCATCGACCTTCACTCTCACGGCCAGGACGAAGAGAACTATCGCTTCAAAGCTATGGACGGGGTGACGACGGCGCTCGAGCTCGAAGTCGGCGTGGCCGATGTCGATCGCTGGTACGGCGAACGCGAAGGCAAAGCTCTGGTGAACTATGGCGCAAGTATAGGCCACATTCCCACACGGATGGCCGTGATGCGGGACCCGGGCACCTTTCTCCCAAGCGGAGACGCTGCTCACCGCGAAGCTTCGAATGATGAGATCGCTCAGATAAGTCAGCGCATTGAACAGGGCTTGAAGCGGGGCGCGCTGGCGGTTGGATTCGGAATCAACTATACAGAGGCCGCTTCGCGGTGGGAGATTCTGGAGATGTTTCGCGTCGCAGCCAGGTTGGGCGCTACCTGTTTCGTTCACGTGCGCTACGCAGGGATGAAGGAGCCGGCAAGCTGCGTATCAGCGCTCGAGGAGGTGCTGGCGGCGGCCGCCCTGACCGGCGCTTCTTTGCATGTCGTCCACATTACCAGTATCGGGCTCAGCGCCACACCCCGGCTCTTACAGATGATCGCCGAGGCCCGGGCCCGCGGCCTCGACGTGACGACAGAATGCTATCCCTACACTGCGACACAGACGCGCATCGAGACCGCGATCTATGATGAAGGCTGGCAGGAAAAGCTGGGTATCGACTACAAAGATCTGCAGTGGGTCGAAACAGGCGAGAGGCTTACGGCGGAGAGCTTCGCGCGATATCGGAAGTCCGGCGGTATGGTGATCGGCCATTCAATTCCCGAAGAGATTGCCCGCACGGCTGTTTCAAATCCCATTGTCATGATCGCGAGCGACGGCGACATACAGAAAGGCAAGGGACATCCTCGTGGCGCCGGCACCTTCGCGCGGGTCCTGGGCAGGTACGTGCGCGAGCAGAAGGCTTTGAGTCTGATGGACGCCCTGGCCAAGATGACTGTCATGCCTGCGCGGCGACTTGAGCGAGTCGATCCGGAGATGAAGAACAAAGGGCGCATTCGCGTTGGGGCTGATGCGGACGTCACCATCTTCGATCCCGACCGCGTAATAGACAAAGCGACTTTTGAAGGCCCGCCGCGGTACTCGGAAGGCATAAAGTATGTGCTGGTGAATGGCGTGGGTGTCGTGAAAGAGGGACAGTTGCAAAGCGGAGTTGCGCCCGGCCGCGCCGTCAGGGGAAGAGGGGGAAATCAGAGGTCAGAAGTCAGAGGTCAGAAGTCAGGGAGCAGGGTTGGGAGCCTGACTTCTGACTTCTGACCTCTGACTTCTGACCTCTCTGGCCCATGGCACCTAACCCCTGCTATAAACCTTCAGTGAGGTGAGCGTTGCCAAAGAGTCATCACAGGAAATCCGGTAAGCGCCGGAGCAATACCAGGAGTACCTACTCCCAAAAAGCTTCGCCTTCGACCACCAAAGTAATCGCGCTTGGCGTGATCGTTGGCCTCGTCATTCTGGGCGCCGCCTTCTTTGTGTTCCGCCCCGGCGGCAATGAGATCAAGACGGCATCCGGTCTCAAATATGTCGACTTAGTGAAAGGCACTGGAGCGAGTCCCCAGAATGGTCAGAATGTTACGGTGAATTACACGGGAAGGCTCGCGGACGGCACGAAATTCGACAGCTCGTTCGACCAGGGCGAGCCCTCGACTTTTCGACTGGCCACGGACTCCGTCATCAAGGGATGGGTTGAAGGATTAATGACGATGAGAGTCGGCGGTAAACGGAAGCTCATCATTCCGCCGGAGCTCGCATATGGCGCCGCGGGGCGTCCGCCTAAGGTACCGCCCAATGCCACTCTCACTTTCGAGATCGAGTTGCTCAGAGCGCAGTGACAGATACAATCCGCGGTCCCTTGATTGGCGGAGCCTGATTCCTCATCGTGACGAAACTACTTTTACTGATCGCCGCGTCGGTCCGCACCAGGCTGCGATGGGCGAGCCGGCATATCTACTCGTGGCTTATTCTTGCGCCGATAGTGGTGGGGCTGGGTTTCGCCACGGTGGCGCAGTTGGCCGGGCAGTTTGATCCTCGAAGCCTCAAGCCCTCCGTCTTGCTATGCCTGGCCGCGGCATTTGATCTCAGCGTGATCGGGATCAGCCTCTCTCGCGCCACGGCCGAGATCTACCATGTTCGCCGGCCCGAATCGCAGTTCGAGGCTTTGCCGATTGCGCACGCCACTCATCTGCACGCCGCGCTGATAGCCCGACTTGCGCGAACCGCGATCGTGGCTCTGGTTGTCCTGGCCATCATCTCGCGATTCGGGCCCGGCCTGGTGGAAGGCTTGCGAATCGTGCTCCCGCTTGCCCTGTTCGTCCTCCTCACGGCCCTTGCAGAGATGCTCGCGGCGCTCAACTGGATTCATTGGGGTCACAAGCGTGAAAGGCTCATCGCGTTTGGCGCGGCGGTCACCGTACTTTCGACCGCTCTTCTTGCCGGCTTGATGGTGATGGATATTCTGGGATTCAGCAGGCCGCGAAATAATGTGCTCTGGCCGGCGCTAAGCATAGCGTCGGCGGCAATGCTCTACCTCTTGATTCGCATATCACATGCGCGGTGGCGCGCTTCAGACGTCGAGTACGCCAATCGCCTTCAACGAGGCGGCCGTGCCGGTGTCGTTTTGATTCGCGCGCTCACCAGCCGTCTCGGCTCGATCGTTCGAGCTCAGGTGGCTCGCGACCTGCAACTCACCTTGCGTGGCTTTTCTTCCGCGGTCTACCTGGCAGTTGCATTCGCGGTGCTCTGGCCGGCGGCTTTGATCACCCTGCTTACGAGCGATTTGTTGCCGCTGGCCCACTTGGGAACCGGATGGTTGGACGCGACCTGGTTGCCTGTGGTGATGTCGATCAAGATAGCCTGCCTGCTGGCGATCGTGTCGATGGCCGCATTGCTGCCGGTTCTGCTTGGTTACGAACTGCCGCACTTCTGGCTGGAGCGCGCAGCCGGGACCACGGGATTGGACATGTGGCAAGCGAAGGTCTGGTATGCGCGGTTTGTCAGCATGCCCGCCCCGCTCGTGGTGTTTGCTGCCGGGTTGCTGACCGGAAAGTCCCCGATGTTCTACGCCTTGCCGCTGTTGGCTGAATGCTTATGGATGTGGTGGCTCGTGAGTTCGATTATCGGAGCTCTTTCATTTGAGATACCAGCCAGACCCGGGCTCGGCGTTATCCTTGTTGTTATGGTTGGACTGACAGCCGGTGTCCTGACTGCGATGGCGTGGCCGGTTGGGTTGTTGATCTACGTACAGGCTATGCACTCGCTGACTGATCGCGGCCGCCAACGTGCGCGATACTACTTGACCATGGGGGAGGATTGACCCTGAGTCTCATATCAGCCGAAGTCATTACCAAGCGATACGGAAAGCTTGTTGCCGTTGATGAGGTCAGCCTCTCGGTATCGGCGGGAGAGATCTATGCTCTTGTCGGCGCGAACGGAGCCGGAAAGTCTACGTTGATCCGCGCGATCGTCGGCATCAGCGATCCCGACAGCGGGCAAGTCATGATCTGCGGTGAAAATCTCGCTCACCAGTTACCCGCGACCAAAAGGCACATTGGTTATCTGCCCGAGGAGTTGATCTTCTACGACCAGCTCACGGGGGTAGAGTACCTACGTCTGGTCGCCGGGCTCAAAGAAGCGGATTCCGCGCACATCGAATCTGAAATCGAGTTCTTCGAATTGAGCCGAGTCGCCGATAAACTGGTTGGAGGGTTCTCACTCGGCATGCGCAAGAAGCTTGGGCTGGCCGCGGCGATGCTTGGATCTCCCGAAGTCCTGGTGCTGGACGAGCCGCTCAACGGGTTGGATGTCGAGATGATGCGCAAGCTGAGGCTGAGGCTTCAGGCAGAACGAGAGAAGGAAAGAGCGATGTTGATCTCGTCACACGTAATGAGCTTCGTCGAGCGCATCAGCGACCGTGTGGGCATCATGCGAGCGGGCCGTGTGGTAGCAGAAGGCTCGCCTACCGAGCTGAGGGCGACGACGGGACTTTCTGCCGCACCGTTTGAAGATGTGTTCTTTCAACTTGCGGGGTAGACGGGATCAATCCGCTAATCTCGCGAATAAACGCCAATCAGGAAGGAAGAGTATTGCGGATCAGAACTGTTGATACCTTTCTGTTTGCTTTGGGGCAGTCCCTTAGCGAAGATTCGCGTCATTCGCGGATTGTATTTCACTTCTTAAGGAAGCGCTCGACGCCCCGCTTGCAGTCCTCGGTCATTCTCGTGATCGCATTCAGTTGAACGCCGGCCTCGAGGGCTGCTTCAAATGTCATCGAGTCCATGTGATAGAGCAGACTCTTGGCCAACATGACGGCCGAAGCAGACTTGGCCGCCATCTGTGCTACGTACTCATCGACCTTTGCCTCGAACTCATCGTCGGGGAAGACCCGGTTAATCAGTCCGATGTCCGCGGCCTCTTGAGCGCTCATGATTTCACCCTTTGTGATCAGCTCGAACGCTCGCTTCTCAGATACGGAGCGGCGAAGGACCGCCATGACCATCGCAGGGATGAACCCAATGTTTACTTCGGGGTATCCGAACTGAGCCGACCGAGCTGCCAGAATAATGTCGCAGGCAGTGGCCAACCCGCAGCCGCCTGCGAGCGCGCGGCCCCGAACCACTGCGATTATGGGCCGAGGATGCCGCCGCAGGCTCACAAACAACTCGGCAAAATGGCGGGCGTCGGCAACGTTCTCCATGACCGTGGCTTCGCTGATCCGGCGAAGCGCGGCCAGATCGGCCCCCGAGCAGAAATCCTTGCCGGCTCCCGAGATGACGACGACGCGAACGTTATCGTCTGTAGCGGCCTTGTCGACTGCGTCTTTGACTTCAGCGATTATCTCGGCGTCGAGCGCGTTTCGCTTATCGGGCCGGTTCAGGGTTATGCGGGCCGCCCCTCGATCGACCGAGGAAAGAATCTTTTGATAATCAGTCATAGGCTTCGGGTGGATCTGAAGGACGTTATCAAACTGCCGACGCGAGAATCAAGAGAAGGGGGTCAGGCCCTCGATTCCACGATTCTTAACTCGGTGGGGTCAGACCCTCGATTCCACGATTCTGATTTCAGAGATTCATCTATGAACCACAAACCACGGTAGGAGTCTTATGACAAGACACGGTTTCCAAAACATATTCACGGTCTTCCTGCTCCTGGTCGCTATTGTTTCTCTTCGCGCCGGCTCGAGTGGCTCACCAGTTCTACAAGCGCAAGGCCAGGTCTGCGGCAACCCATACGCGAAGTGCCCGACCAGCTTTCCTTTCGAGCCTCACGACTTGCCCTTCGTCATCAAAGGCAAAGTTCAGTTCAAGGAGTACGAGTCAAACTACTTTTATGCCGTCGTACTGAAGAGCGTCAAAGCGGAGAAGGATGGAGGGGATTGTGCCTTTGTCTCTGAGGAAGAGCGGTTGGGGGTGCAACGCCTGTTGCCCGGGAACAAGGTCTTCGCCTCCCGATGTGCGCCCGACTCGCAGATTCTTTATGACGGCGTGAATCGGGACTACAACATTCTCGGAGTCTACGGCGGCGACACAAAATCCGCGGCCGAAAAAGTGTTGCGGCAATTGAAGTCACGCTATCCGGACGCGAACCTAAGACGCATCCGTGTGATCAGAGGAATCACTTGATTCAACCACTCCGTTGTTGCGGTACTACAGAGATCCGGTCAACGGCCCCGGGAGGCAGGCCTGCTCCTCAGCCGGACCTCCGCGGCTGCGACGCTATCGGACGAGGCACGAAGAATAATGGCGCCGGGCTGACGACTCCTGGAGCGAATGATCACAAGACTTAATCCGTTATACGCTCTGCATTCTTTAGCCTTGAATAGCAAGTTCTGGCGAATCCATCCAAAAGTCGGGGGAGATCGTGATCCCAATCCTACAGCAGCGTTTGTTCGCTCACGCATTATCACAGAACTGTACCAGTCCGGCTCGCGACACTTCGCGCTTTTCCTCGCTCTTTAGATCTCGAACAACCTCTCTATCACCGCTCAACTCAGTCACTTAGTTCAGACTCCAGCATGTTCGCTCGGTAAGACTCTGCGGGCGGCACGACCGTTGCTCAGATCATTTGCGTGGCTGGTCAGACGCAGGATCACAACAGCCGGATCACCAATGAACAATGGAAGAGGAGTTCTTATGCCGCGACGAACAAGCGAAACTCAAAAGGCGGGATCGGGGGCCAGCCGCCTGCCGATCAACTCGTCCCTAGTCTCACCGTCCGAGTCCGACGTGCGCGAGGTGATTGCCCTTCGCGCCTATGAACTCTACTTGCAGCGCGAGGCTGCATACGGCGACGAAATGACTGACTGGCTGACAGCAGAAGCCGAAGTCCTACGCTGCCTGGAGGCTAACCCTCTCTACTCAAAACCGCGCGCGCCGCGCTCCGTAAACGGCTCAAAGAAGGCCGCTCCACGACCTGCTGCGCACAGCCGCGCGCGCAAGACTTTTGCCGCGACATCCAGCCGAAAGAGCGGGCCTAAGAGCGAAGCTGCGTAACTTTCAGCGCCTGGACTAACCCCTAATCGACATTTTGGTTGCACGAGTCCGGCCAGTCTACACAATCGTGGAACCGATCCGGCTCCCATTCTTTGGGAGCTGTCAAACCCGAGTCCTCGCGAAAACGGCGAGTGGGGCAGGGAGCGCGCGCGTCGCGCCGGGAGTTTTTTCGAATGTGGACCATCTACGTTCTTCGGATAGGCCGCGTCTTAATGTTTGTTTCCTTATGCCTTATGCTGCATCAAAGCCGGGCGCTGGCCCTGGACACACCCGGGACTAAGCCGGGCATATGGTGCGAGCGCCGATCGTCTAAGGCGCTTTCATGCCGGCATGAGCAGCGGCTTGTGTTGAGCCTGGCGCGCATCACCGGCTTTTGTGATCTTCACTTCGCCGCGGACGGAGAGATCAGTCTCGGCGATACGTCGCAAGTCGTGGGCGGCGCCGCGGCCGCACGACAGGTACTCCTGACTGTCGTGAGCTCTCATGAGGCGTTTGTGATCGAGGATTGCTCGGGATCCGACGACGTGAACTTCGGCCAGGTGCGCCAGGAGCTTGTCTTTGAGAATCCGGACGGTACGCGAATCGGCGTCTGGCGAGTGCGAATCGACTTCAACGACTTTAGGAACGTCCAGGCGCCGGCCGAGGTTCGCGCCTCGTTCGATGAGGGCTTTATACTGCTTCACGAGTTGTTGCACGGCCTTGGGTACTCGGATGCGTCTCGCGGAGAGGAGATCGGCCAATGCGAAGAGATCGTCAACAAAGCGAGGCGTGAACTCGGCTTGCCGCTGCGCGATCAATACTTCGTCGCTCCCATCAGGGTCACTGACACGCTCGCTTCTGCACGGATCCGATTCCGCAGGCCGGCAGCGGCTACTATTTCTTCCAAGAAGGAAATGTACTATCTCTACTTCGTGATGAAGACCGAGTCCGGATATCCCGCCGGTCTCAGGTCAGCCGCCGAAAGGCGCCGATAGAGCAAACCCTGGTCGCGAATCACTCATGGACACGACCAGCCTTTTTGATTATCCTCATTGCCTGCGAAATCACATCATTTGGAGGAACGCTATGGCAATGAGTGCAGCACTACTACCCGAGTTCGACCAGGAGATGGCGAACACGCGGAAGACTCTCGAGCGAGTCCCGGATGACAAGTTCGGTTGGAAGCCTCATGTGAAATCAACCGCGATGGGAGGTCTTGCGACGCACGTCGCCAATCTCCCGACCTGGACAGTCGAGACAATCGAGAAGGATGCTCTGGACATCGAGCCTCCGGGTGCAGAGCCCTATCGGCTTCCGCCGGCCAATTCGCAGAAGGAGCTTCTTGAGGCCTTCGACCGCAATGTCGCCGCCGCTCGTGCAGCCATTGCAGGCGCCAGCGATGAGCATTTGTTCAAGCCGTGGTCGCTGCTCAAGGGCGGCGTAGTGGTGTTGACGCTTCCTCGCGTTGCCGTCTTGCGGAGCTTCGTAATGAATCATTTGATTCACCACCGGGCTCAGCTTGGTGTCTACTTGCGGCTCAACGATGTGCCGGTACCGGCGCTCTATGGCCCGTCAGCGGATGAAGGTGCGCTGTAGAATCTCGCCGACAATGCGTCGGGAGTACGGCGGGAGTTCATTCGGCATCCATGGCAATGCATGGCATTGGCATTAGATAGCAAGACTGAATCGGGTCACGCGGTCCTGCGACCCCTAAACTTCTTGAGCTTGCTGACGGCCTCGGTGACCGGAATCTTTCCTAAGGCAACCCTGTATCCGAAGCCCTCAAGTCGCCGGATGACATGACGCGCCGACACTCGCGAAAGAAGGGGAGCTTAAGCTCGCCGACGCTTTGACGCTTTGGCTGATGATTGCGACACCACCCTGTATTCTTGCTGCTTGGGCCTGAGGGCTGGATCGTCGAGTTTCAAACCGGCGGGCAACTTTTCGTCTACCGCCAGTCTGAACGCGCCATCCAAGTGGAAGAACTCCCCCGTGACCAAGCCTTGATTGAACAAATGGATTTTGTCCGTCACATTCACCAATGACTGAGTCCTACTTCGGCAACAGAAACTCCTTACTCCACACGATACGTGACCGATCCTCGTCAATCTTCACCAGATGAAGCCGATCTACCACGCATTGATAGCGCAATGAGTCGCGTTCCGCCTCGCGCAAGGCTTGTGCGCAAAACTCAGCATCGTCAAACGACCCAAGCGTGACATGAGGGACATACGGCAGGTCCGCCCGGAAATAAGGAGCCAACATCCCCGTGTATAGCCGATCGTGCAGATGGACGACCTCCGCTCCTCCTTCCTGAAGCACGAGGAACAGGTAGTGGTCCGCCGACTGTTCCAGTCCTTCTATGTGAATCGGGAACTGCCGGCAACCACTCAAGACATTATCTATGTGTGAAACGAGATTTGATTCGCCGATCAAAGAGGGCACCGGAAACATTAGAGTAATGTGAGGGGCGATAAGATCAGCTTGAGGGTCGTACTTTCGCCTCAACAGATCGATGTGCTGGGTGTCAACCGGCGGATAGTGTACCAGCGCATAAA
>DASYSA010000598.1:0-11289 GCA_036003885.1 Blastocatellia bacterium
CGCCGAGTATCTGCCGGTCAAAGAAGTTCATCGCGTTTATCGCGAACAGAACTGTTAGAGCAAAGGCTGTTCTCCCTCGGTCAGTCATGCATGCTCCTTTGGGGGAGGATCTTGGATTTAGGATCCAGGATTTAGCGGTAAGTTAGTACGGTCCAGGACTCAGCATGTAGGAAACGGCAGTGAGGAGCGGTGAGAGGCGTCGGTGCCACCATCCTAGATCCTAAATCCAAGATCCTCCCCCAAAGGAGCATGCATGACAGACCGAGGGAGAACAGCCTTTGCTCTAACAGTTCTGTTCGCGATAAACGCGATGAACTTCTTTGACCGTCAGATACTTGGCGCGGTGGCCGAGCCAATCCGGCGAGAGTGGGGCTTGAGCGACGGCGCAATGGGGGCCCTGGGAACGGCGTTCACACTGCTCTATGCAGCGGTCGGAATCCCGCTTGGGCGGCTAACGGACAGGGCCACGCGCACGCGGATACTGGCGGCCGGCGTCTTCGTCTGGAGCTTACTTACGGTCGGGTCGGGCCTGGCCAGGAACTACTGGCAGCTCTTCGCGATGAGGCTAGGAGTAGGAGTCGGCGAAGCTTCCTGCGCGCCCGCGTCGGCCTCGCTCATCGGAGATCTCTTCCCTGCAACTAGACGGGCGAAGGCGCTGTCCGTCTTCATGATGGGGCTGCCGCTAGGCATCGCGCTGAGCTTCGCAGTCAGCAGCCTTATAGCCCAGACGCACGGATGGCAATGGGCCTTCTACGTCGCGGGTATCCCGGGATTGATTTGTACCGTAGCGGCTCTCTTCGTTCGCGAACCAAGGCGTGGCGGGACAGAGATCCACAACATCGGTGCTCGCCGGCGCGAGCATACCCCTAACCCGGCGGTTCAGATCCTGGTCTACCTGGCAATTGGAGCTGTCCTGGTTCTTGGCATATATGAGTTGCTGCGATTGCTGAGCATCGACGCGGCCCGCCCAATCGCAGGAATAGCTTCTATTGTTGTGGCGGCCGTCTACTTCCGTTATCGACGCAAGATCCTGGAGGTGCTTCGCCCTTTTCTGCTTGTGCTGTCCATTCCGACCATGTGGTGGCTGATAGCTTCAGGTGCGCTGCACAACTTCAACATGTATGCTATTGGCTCCTTCTTATCTCCCTTTCTCATGCGGTTTCACGGCGCCTCCTTAAAGAACGCGGGTCTGATATCGATGGTAGTTTACGGCCTCTCGGGTGCGCCGGGATTACTCGTAGGCGGCATAATAGGCGATGCGGTCATGAAGCGCAGACCTAATGGTCGCTTGCTGGTCGGAGCGCTCTTCCTTTTGGCGTCGGTCCCAATGACGTTCCTTGCCCTCGGCGTTGGCAAAGGGAATTTGACGCCATTTATGCTGTTGATGGGAATAGGAGTAGGATCCTCATACGCCTATTACTCGACGGTGTACTCGAGCATTCAAGACATCATCGAGCCGGCGTCTCGCGGCACCGCGATGGCGTTGTACTTCTTCGCTATGTACGTGTTGGGCGCCTCGCTCGGACCGTTAGGGACGGGGCTTGCAAGCGATTACTTCACCGCGAATGCAGCGAGGGCGGCGGGGGTGATCGACTTGACTCGCGAGGCGCTTGAGCCCTTTCGGGCCGACGGACTGCGCCTCGCCATGTATATCATCCCGGTGCTTGGAGCCTTATTGACGCTGGTGTTGTTTGCAGCCTCGCGAACGGTAACCAGGGACATGGAGAAACTACAGCATTGGATGCGCGAATCAGCGAAAGAAGCGCCAAGCCCAGACGCCCCCGCGATCGCATCATCGAAGTGAAGCTCGATTCCTTCGCCCGTTTGCCCTCTCGCCTTCGAGACAGGTGCGCTCTCTCCCCGTTGAGAGTGCGCCGATTCTTGCTCGAACTGCTCGAGCAGAGACCGCAACGCAGCGGGCGAGAGGTCTCGCGCGGCCGTGCTAAACTCTTGACCTTAAAGCGATTCTAATCTAACTTCGTTACTCTGCCCCCTCGCTCCTCATTTGAATAAGGGTCTTTCGGGCTGATAAATGAAACAAGAAGTACTAGGGGACAACGCAGCAGTCAAAGGTACGATGCTCAACGCCCACCTCTCATGGGCAAGGGAACAGATAGGCGAAGACCTGGGCTGCTTAAGGCCTCACCTTGACGCAGAGTCCCTTAAGTTCGTCGACTCGCAGGTCCTATCGATGTCGTGGGTTCCATTGCGTAGCCTGGTTACTATCGACAAGGCGATCGCCGCACTGGTTGGGGGCAAGCCTGACGAAGTTTTCAAGGAACTCGGCCGGCACTCGGCTGCGCGGAATCTGAGCGGAATCTACAAATCCTTCGTTTCAGACGAGCCGCACAGGTTCTTCAGCCAGATAGCGGTTCACAACGCATTTCAGAACTTCGGCAAGCCGTCATACGAAGAGATAAGCGAGCGATCCGGTCGAATCACACTGAGCCAGTATCTAGAGTACTCTCCGGTCTATTGTGCTAGTGCTATGGGGTTCTACGAGGAAGCGCTTAAAGTCATGAAAGCTCCGGGACCGATCATAGTGACTGAGACCTCCTGTCAATGCGCCGGAGATCAGGCGTGTTCCTACGATCTGAAGTGGTAATTCATTCCGGTCTGCGTGAACTTCACAATCGGCGATCCGTCTAAAGATTCCATGTCCACGCCGCGCCTGACTCTTTAGCCCCGCCGAACGCAAGCCATAACACCAAACCACAAACTTCTTAGACGTGCTGACTGACAGACAGAACATTCCCGGCTGGATCCTTGAACCAGGCTACCTTATCACCATTCGGCGTCGTCCAGATCCCTCGCTCGTCCTGCCCGTTAAAGCCGTAATGCTGAAATTCGATGCCCCTTGTCAGCAGGTCAGCCACCGCTTCTTCTATGTCCGGCACTTCCCATCCCAGGACTGTGCCTTTCGCCGGCTTGAGATCCGGAGCTTCCCCGATCCGCACCCGCGTTCCATTTGATTCCACCACGAGCGCGAACGGATCCTCACTGATAAATCGTAGCCCGAGGACCTCGACATAGTACGCCTTGGCCTTCGCGCGGTCTGAAACCTGAAGAAAAGCCACTATCTTTGCAGTGCTCAACATTGTTGTCCCCCTTGTTTTGCCTCAAGTCAGGCAGCATTCTACGCATTGACCGTCCCCTTTGTCTTTCGATATTGTGACAACAAATGTCGAGTGAGCGACAAAACACTCTTGTCAATCCAACATTGGACAAGTCGGCAAGAAAATCTGGATTCTCGCCGCGTTACCGTTCGGCAGCAGGTGCTCTCGTGGTAGGGGATACCAGAGATACGAGGTGAAAGGTGAGAGACCGCAAGTCAACTCTTTCTCTGACAGTGCTCCCGTTCGGGGTTCTCGCCCTGCTATCGATGAGTCCTTCAATCATTCTTGGTTCGCGAATGCCCAAGGTCATCAAGGACCGCAAACCAAATATCATCTTTGTTCTGGCCGACGATCTCGGATATGGCGATCTGAGTTGTTACGGGCAAAAGAGGTTCACGACTCCCAACATTGATGGGTTGGCGGCGGACGGCATGCGCTTTACTCAGGTCTATGCCGGCAGCACGGTTTGCGCTCCCTCACGATGTGCCCTGATGACTGGGTTGCATACCGGCCACACGCTGGTGCGAGGGAATAAACCTGGCGGGGGAATGCCTCTGCGTCCACAGGACCTCACAGTAGCGGAGATGCTGAAGCAGGCAAACTACGTCACAGGCGGATTCGGCAAGTGGGGCCTTGGCGTGGAAGGCACGACCGGACACCCGAACAAGAAAGGCTTCGATGAATGGTTTGGCTATCTGGATCAGACACATGCGCACTCCTACTATACTGACCACCTTTATAGGAATTCCGAGAAAGTTCTGCTGGATGGCAGGCAGTACAGCCATGATCTGATCGTTGATGCCGCGTTTGAGTTTATCAGGAAGAACAAAGACAACCCCTTCTTTCTCTATTTATCACTAACCATCCCTCATGCGTCGCTCGAGGTCCCGGATGATTCTCTGAAGAAGTACCTGGGCAAGTATCCCGAGAAGCCATTTCCCGGTGGAGGAACGTATACGAAGCAGGAGAACCCGCGCGCTGCATTCGCGGCGATGATCGACCGCTTCGACCAATCCGTGGGTCGAATGATGGCATTGCTAAAGGAACTCGGCCTCGATGAGACCACCATCGTGTTCTTCACGAGCGATAATGGTCCCCATCGCGAGGGTGGCGGTGACCCGGACTTCTTCAATAGTTCAGGACCGCTGCGGGGAATAAAGCGCGATCTATACGAGGGTGGGATTCGCGTGCCTATGATCGTGCGATGGCCGAAGAGGATAAGGGCAGGCACCGTCAGCAATCGCGTTTGGGCATTTTGGGACTTTCTGCCAACCGCCGCCGCGATAGCCGGCGTGAACGCGCCGAAGAAGATCGATGGTATCTCTCTGCTCCCCACTTTACTTGGCAAACAACAGAGGGACCACGATTACTTGTATTGGGAGTTCTTTGAGAGAGGGTTCCAGCAGGCCTTAAGATTGAAGAACTGGAAGGCGGTTCGACTGGAAGCTGGCAAACCGGTGGAGCTGTACGATCTTGATGAAGACACGGGCGAGCGGAAGAATCTTGCAGCACAGCATCCAGACGTAGTCGCTCATCTTGAGAGGCTGCTGAAGGCTGTGCGGACCGACTCGGAAGGTTGGCCGCTGAAAGCGGATGAGGCGCACAAGAGTCACTAGCAGTCCAACGAAAGAACCTTCTTTATGAACCTGGCCGGGCCGGTTGAGTGGATCACCTTTACGACATCTATTACTTCGCACTAAAAGAGAGGCCGTTGCTGTTCGACTCCCACAACCAACGGGCTACTGACATCTCCATCCTCTAACGGAGCGCCAGGTTGATCACACCATCAGTTAAGAACACTGTCGCCCTCATGCGTACGCTGCGAGGCAAGGACTACTTTACGCTGACCTTTGGCTCTATGGTCGGCGTCGGGTGGATGGTCGTAATAGACGACTGGCTCACTCGCGGCGGAGCAGTGGGCGCGATGCTCGGGTTTTTGATCGGCGGTGTGATTCTCTTCCCCATCGGGTACGTCTACGGCAAGCTCACCGCAGCGATGCCCGATGCCGGTAGCGAGGTCGCCTACACAGCCGCAGTCTTTCCGAAAGGCGTCAGCTTCGCCACCGGTTGGACGATGACGCTCGCATATCTGATCGTCTGTCCCTACGAAGCGGTAGCAATCGGCCGCGTCGGCTCATACGTCTTTCCGCAGATGAACAGGTTCGAGCTGTATCGAGCCGGCGGTTATCCGGTTTACCTTCCACATCTCTTAGCCGGTCTCGCCCTGACCGCCGTAATCGTATTCGTGAACTATCGCGGGGTTCAGGTGAGCGCCAGGTTTCAGAACCTGACAACGTTCGGACTGCTTGCGATATTTGTGGTGTTTGCGACTCTCGGGCTTCTGAAGGGCGATCCGGCCAACTTGAAACCTCCGTTCTCAGACGACAGAGGCGCGCTCGGCGGGTTGATATCGACTTTGATGGTGCTTCAGATCGTGCCGTATTTCATGACTGGATTCGAAGCCGCGCCCAAATGCTCCGAGGAAGCTTCTACGGACTTTGCTCCCACGCACTTCACTCGAGTGATCTTTCTGGCGCTGGGCGTCGGCATCTTCTTCTACGTTGTAGTGATCGGAGTGGTCACGTTGATTCAGCCCTGGCAGACATTGACGAAGGAGCGATTTGCGACGGCCGTTGCCTTCGAGCGGGCATTCGGTTCCAGACTGCTGGTGCAGTTGATAATGCTCGCTGTGCTGTTGTCGCTGTTGAAAATATTCAACGGCAACTTCCTCACCACTACGCGGTTGTTATTTGCGATGGGACGACGTGACCTGCTGGAGGAACGCCTGGGGAGGGTGGACGACCGCTTCCGCACGCCTACCGTGGCTGTGATATTTGTTGGCTCGATCACGGCGCTCGCCTCCTTCTTAGGTCAGGCTGTGTTGGTTCCGATCTCAGAAGTGGGTTCCTTAGCCTCGGCAACGGGATGGCTGGCAACCTGTCTGGCGTTTCTCTTCGGAGCGGCGGGAGGAGGCTCACGGCGCGGGCGTGCGATCGCTTACTGCGGGGCAACGGTCGCGGGTCTTCTGATCGTGATGAAGCTGGTCCCCTTTGTTCCCGGTGGCTTCGGCCTTCAAGAATACCTCGCCCTGGGACTCTGGGCCGCCTCAGGACTGATCCTGTGGACGCGCCGCACTCGCACGCAGTTACCCTCCTGAGCGTTCATCGCGTCGTTCGTCTTTGCCATCACAGCTACTGGCAATGACTACTCGCTTCCAACCTTTGGTCCACATTCGTCATCTAGGTTGCTGCGCGTGATTAGTGTGCAAGGAATGAGGTGATTCTTCTGCAATACAAGTCATCCGCATCCACTCAATCCGCAAATAGATTGGCCCGCTGGCTGATCATCACAGAGATTCTCCTGGTAGCTGCCTACTGGATCGACATTCTACTCGGAGAGCCGGTGCATCTACTTCACGGCCTGTTCGATCTGGACGGCGAGGCCAACATCCCTACCTGGTTCTCTTCGGGTCAACTTCTGGCGATCGCCATCATCCTGTGGATCGTCGCGTTTTACCGCCGGAAACCCGAGAAGCCTTCGCGCGCTTTCCTTCTGACTTGCGGAACCGGCTTTCTGTTGTTATCGGCTGACGAAGTCGTACAACTTCACGAAGGCATAACCGGTTTGTTGGGTAGCCGCTACCTGGACTGGATGCCCACGATGTTAAGCGACCACAAGACCGCGGTATTCCTGTGCCTCGGGATCTCGATTGTCGCCTTTCGAATCGTCTACCCGGACTTGAGGGCCGCATGGACATGGTCACGCAGAGGTTGTTTGGTTGCTCTCGCAGGATGCTGCGTAATCATGCTGGGCGGCTGCGTCCTCGAATCGATTGGCTACCGGTTCCTTCAGCCCGGATCACTCGCCTACAAAGTGGAGGTAAGTGTAGAGGAGTTCCTTGAGATGTTAGGCGCAAGCTTGATACTGCATTCAGTGACGACGTTTGCTCTGGACAGCCTCGATCTTCTCTTTGCCGGTGCGGAGCGAGCGTCGCTTCGAAGCGTGCATACAGCGTCAGAACTGCAGCGCGAGTCATCCGGGACAGGCTAATGAGAATCCGGCCAAATGGCATTGAGCAGCGCCGCAAGTCGGTACCCTGCAAAAGCGACTCGCTTCCTCGCAACCTTCAGGGCTGCGTTCCTGTACGCTGTGCTGGGCGATTGTCCGTTCGCGATATTCTTGTAAGCGACCTCTTTCGCGAGCTTGTTGCTTTCGTCGGCCCACGCTTGAAAATTCATCGGATCATCCAGTTTTAAGCCTGGATCTGTAGCCGGATTACCTTGCACTGCGACAGCAACCGCGGGAGGGATCCGTGCGAGAGGCGGCGGTGCGAAGTTGGGTCCTTCCTTCGGAAAACTGTCAATTCCGCCGTCCCAGTAGCTATGGAGCTTCACGGTCCGCCCGCCCACCTTTATGAGCAGATCATTACCGCCGCGATCGCCTTCGCGATGCGTCTTGTCGACCCTGGTGGCGCAGTGAAGTGGTTGGTGGATGTCGCCAACAAAGTGGATGATGAACCGCAACGCCTCGGCCTGCTTGTTCTGGTCAGTGCTCGTTTTGAGTACGTCGACGTAGTGGGCCAACGCCTTCACGATGTTCTCCGGCTTGGGCAGATCGGTAGGTAGCGGCGTACCGTCAGTCGAAAACGGAATGTCGATGAAGTGGAGGTCACCGGAGAACTCAAACCCTGGTAACTTCTTCACGTCATCGGGCCAGTGTGCCGCGTTAACGAAGTCCGAGCTCTTTTTGGTGACGTTGGCGGGGACGATGGGAATCGCCAGCAATCTCTTCGCCTGCGCTTTGGCGGTAGGGTTAAGCCGCTTGAACGCGATAGAGGCAACCATCATGTGGCCGCCGGCTCCCCAGCCGAGCGACGTTGTCGAGATAGAAACGAGGAGACTCACCACGGCGAGCGCAGTCCCCGCCCTGAATATGCGACTACGATTGTTCTGCATAAGATCCTCCACTTGATCTGCCTTTCAAACCTGGAATTGCCAGTTGTTGTAGACCCTTTTGTTTACGAGTCCTATGACAGGAGCGAGGCCGGGATTCGGCCCCGATCAGATGCAGCCGCTAGTTCGACTCGGATCACCTGAATAGCCCATCACTACTCCTCGCTCCGAAGCAAAGGCTTTTTCGTGTAGTGCGGGGGCACGGACACGATTTGATCTTCCAGCTTTACCTGTCCCCGGCGGCGACCCACGAGGCGAACGTAGCCGAGGTAGTTGCCACAATCAGCCTCAAGCGCCTTGATCTCCGCTTCATTGTCAGGCGCTACCACCCTGTGCCAGTTCAGCCACAGTTGCCAGCCATCGGGCATGGTGTCGGCGATCTCAATGTCCATGATGCCTGTCCGTTCCCAGTGCCGCCGCCACCAGGATGCCGAATGCAGGCACCAGAGATCCTGGGTCCACCACTCGCGAAGATGCTCGGGAATAGGACCTTCGATCTCCCGCACAAGCCCGGCACCCGCAATCCCGACCGGGCCTCCTGGCTTTACAAACCTGGCGAGATAGCTCAGGTACAAATCGTCCGTCCCGTAATAGGGGAAGGAATCGATACAGACGATGGCGTCAAAGAACTCCGCGGCGAACGGCAGAGATCGGGCCTCGGCATGGATCGGGAACACACCATCTTCGACTCCGGCATCCCGGATTCGCTGGATGTTCTCCGAGACGCTGAACCACAGGTCGGTTGCCCAAACCTGCACACCGAATTCGCGGCGCAGGAAGATTGACGACACTGCCCGTCCACAGCCGAGGTCCAGCACCCGCATGCCGGGCCGCAAGTCCAGCGTTGTCGTGAGCCACTCGGTCAGCCAGAGCGAATTCGCCCCTCCGCTGACGCCCGCCAGGACCCATTCAGGGTGGTATTGCGAAGAGCGGGGAAACCGCTCGGAGACCAACCGCTTGCTTGAAGTCATAGTGGATCTCTCTTCTCGAACGATCACCTGGTTGGAGCCGAACGACAAGCTCACCACTGCAGGATATTGTTGTCGCGCGAAACCAGTGTTGCGACACGGCTGCTGCCGGTACCCGAAAGATGGGAAGACCAGTTGACCGCCCCGGATCGCGCGATGCGAAGAACGTATGATACGCTTCACCGTCAGACTCTCGCCAGCCAAGCAACGCCGGGCCGGCGTACAAGATCGGACCGAGTAAGATGAGGGAAAGGTCTCGGGGCGCCTTTCATAGACCCTGACAGACGATGAGCGTGAGAACAGTAAGCGCCACGCGATATGTGACCCCCTTACGCGAGGGCGGGTCGCTTCCAGCCATCATCGAAGCCGACGATGATGGGATGTATGTTCTTAAGTTCCGAGGCGCGGGTCAGGGGCCCAAGGCTCTCATCGCAGAGCTGGTAGCGGGGGAGATTGGACGCGCGGCGGGATTGCCGGTGCCTGAGATCGTCTTCGTTCAACTCGACCCCGAACTCGCCCGCACCGAACCGGACCCTGAGATCCAGGACCTGATTAGAGCGAGTGCTGGCCTCAATCTCGCCCTCGACTACCTGCCTGGCGCTGTAGCCTTTGACCCGGTTGCTGAAAAGGTTGACAGCGATCTCGCCTCTGAAATCGTCTGGTTCGACTCGTACGTGACAAACGTCGACCGTACGCCGCGCAATACAAACATGCTAATGTGGCACCGACGACTTTGGCTTATCGACCACGGGGCGGCCCTCTACTTTCATCACACGTGGACCAACTACCGCGAACGCAGCCGAGAGCCTTTCCCTTTGATAAAGGATCACGTGCTACTCCAGTTTGCAGGTTCTCTGGAAGAGGTCGACTCGAAGCTGATCAGGCGGGTCACACCAGACACCATTGACAGCATAGTTAAACTTATTCCCGACGCCTGGCTGGAAAAGGACTCTCTGTTAGGCGGACCCAACGAACACCGGGACGCCTACGTTGAATACCTGGCGAATCGGCTTGAGCCGCCGCGTGTTTTCCTGGAGGAGGCGATCCGTGCAGGATCACTACACGTATGATTACGCGATAGTACGCGTCGTTCCCAAGGTCGAGCGTGAAGAGTTCGTCAACGTTGGAGTGATCGTCTCATGCCCGGCCAGAGCATTTCTCGATGCCCGCATCGAACTGGATGAGGAACGGCTAAGGGCGCTTGATTCGACGCTGGATGTCGAATCGATCCGGACGCACCTTGCGACGATCCCGGCTATCTGCGCCGGCGGAGAGCAGGCAGGGCCGATCGGTCAGCTATCTCAGCGAAAGCGCTTCCATTGGCTGATCGCAACCCGAAGCACAATGATCCAGACTTCAGCTGTGCACACCGGCTATTGTAAGAACCCGACCGAAGTGCTCGAGCATCTGCTTGATACGATGGTGCGACGGTCCAGGACGGAATCCCCCGCGGGGGAGAGCGGGTTTGGTGACGCATTTGAAGATGGGACCAGCCTGAAAAGGTAGTTGCGCGATTTCGCCTACGAGTATCAGTCTCAACTGGCCGGTCGTTTCCATTTTCTCCGCCAGGCAGGATAGTCTTCCTCAAGCAGACTCGTGGGTGTGCTGACGTACCATTGATAGCCGTTTCTTCGCTCGGCCTCGATCTCCACAACGTTATACTTGATGATGCCGTCGCGCCCCACGAAGATCGGACGGTTCGGACCAATCTCGTAGAATCGCGCCCAGAGCGGCCCGGCACTCGGATCTTTGATGACCACTCTGTCAAAGCCGCCGGGCAGCGCCGGGTCCTTTCTTTCGGTCCATTTGATGCCGCTGATCTTCGATTTCTCAAACCACGCGACAGCAGATTCAACAGCTTCAATCACCTGCTCGGTTGGCTCCTGAATTCCAATGAGGAACCGCACGATGCCTGCGCTTTCAGCACTGGCGAGCGAAACGAGCTCATAGGTCCTCGCCGCCGCAGGGGCGAGTGTGACCTCATCGTACTGCTGGCACCAGGCCGTGCGCTTACCCTGAACTACAATCTGAGTCTTAAGGATGCATTCAGTACCCTTCAACACCGCTTTCTCTGACCTATTCCGTCGTTGGTCATCCACGAAGGCATAATCTGGTTTGCTGGCGGCGATGTCTTGCAAAACTCCCATAACTCCGATCATCGCGCCGTCATTGAACGTGATGTGCCTGTAGTAACCGGTCAGCTTAGGATAATACTGTGGCCATCCTCCGTTGTTGTATTGTGCGTTGAGCAAG
>DASYSA010000599.1:0-4841 GCA_036003885.1 Blastocatellia bacterium
GCAGTGGTAGCGTGATTACTGGGCGCTGGCGCGAGACCTGGGCGCAGCGAGGGACTCGGTTCGCCGCCCGCGGGTCGCCCTCTGGACACGGCGCCATGAGCACCTTCACACCGCGTGGTTTCCGGCGACAGGTCGATACCCTACGATCACCGATCCGGCTCCTCTCTGCCGCGACTGGTCATTCCACTCGCCCTGAGCCTCGAAAGGCTCCCTGCTGCCTGTCTGTTCTGTCGAGGCCCGATTGGCGCGGGCCACCCGCCCTGCGAGCGGTGTCGCTTCCGCGTCGCTCACTACGCCTGCCCCAAGGCCCACATCGCGCGGGAGGCTCGAGAGCGGACGTGGTGGGAATCGTCGTCGCCCGAGGATATTCACATCACCTTCGTCTGCCCGGGGTGTCGGTCATGAGCGTTTCTTCAACTCGTCCCGAATGCCGCGCTCTCGGACGGGAGGCCTCGGTCGCCCCGTAATTTCGTGCCGGGCTTCCTCTGTCGCTGTCTCTTCGTGGAGATGAGCCGCGCCACTGTCGAGTCCTACGAGGACCCGCTGCAGAGCTATCTCGTCAACCGTCCAAACCTGCTTGCAGAACTCACAAAACTCGGCCGACACTTCTAATCCCCGGCATCGCCCCTGCCCTCACAACAAAGGCCGTCATCGTATCACCAGCTACCAGTCATCCCGCTCGGTGCGATTTCAGTCGCTGAGAGGCGTGCGTCCGTAAGTCACCGCCGCCGAGTCGCCACAGTCTCAGATCTCCAGCGCGTGGCTCTACGGCCAGATTGCCTCGAACAATAAGCGAATCCCGACTACCAACAGCGCGCACCGGACAACCACGGCAAAAGTGCGCTGGCTGATGCGTGAGCGGAGTATCGAACCACAATAGAAGCCAACGGCGACGCCAGGGAGCATCGCCGCTGACCACAGCAGGCTCTCCGAGTTGAAAAGACCGAAAACAGCGTAGGCCATGACCTGCGGTACCTGCGCAATCAACAAGACGAGAGAGAGCAGCCCTGCGAAAGTCTCCTTCTCCAAGCGCAACATCGATAAGTAAAGAACAAGGAGCGGCCCGTGAATACCAGTTGCTCCGCCGAGCAGCCCTGCCACTAGACCCAAAACAGCTCCAGCTGGCCGCACGAGATGCTGCGCCAGTTCCAGCCGAACTTTCAGCATCGCAAGCGTCACATATCCCATGACACACATTCCAACCAATGCACCGGCTAGATGAGCTGGAAGAACAGTTAGGAGGTAGCCACCACAAAACGACCCAAGTATGATCGAAGACATCAGAGGGACTACGGAACGCCAAGCGCCAATACTTGACCGACCGATCCACACCTGTGTCAGATTCAAGACAAGACTTGGAATCGCGAGCACGGTCACGGCGGTCTTTGCGCCGACAATACCTGCCACCAGAGGGGTTGCCACCGGCGGGAACCCAAAGCCAAGCGTGCCCTTCACCAGTGCGGCAAGGCCACCCGCCATGAGCAAAATACCAACTGTCATGGAAATGCCTTAATGGCGGCGCCGGGCACCACCGAAGTCGTAGGGCCAGAGAAGGTTTTGACAGGAGTCCCTCACCAACGCGTTGGCCGAATCCTTGTCCCGTCCCGGCCTTTGTCTATAACGACGCAGGGTTCACTGGCTCCCCAGGTCGCGGTTGAATGGTCGTGACTGTTCCGCAGATCGAAAGAATCTGGGCGATAAGAGATCGGACGCCAAGAACATCGTCAATGCGAGCACGGCGGCGAGGATACAATTGCCGCAGAGAGCACCGCGGGCTTGATGCGATTCTTCTCCACCGGTACCATCCTCAAAGTCTCTGGTCGCGGCTTTGCAGAGCCTTCACGCGATGTCGTTCACAGGTCCGAATCATGACGCCAACTTCAACGCGAGAACGGCATCCCGGAAACATTTCAAAGGAGTCCGAACAAACCCTGCACCGATTTGTCCGGTGCCTCCATCCCGATGCGCCAATCCGCTGTTCGTGATAGGCGTGACTCCTGTTTCAACAACACGCCGTACGTCGATACAACTCGGCGCGCCGCGGTAGTCCAACTGCGGAAGCGTAAATACCGGGTGCTCTCGACACACAATCTTGTACATCTCATGCGTAACTTCACTGGCCCTCGAGGGAGTGAGGCCCATATACCTGGCGAGCGCGGGAGCGGCTGCAAGAGAAAATGCGCCTAGTCCTAGCGTTTCGGTGATCGCCGAGTCGCCAATATCCGGGTTTGCGTCTTCCGGACCATAGCCCCGGAAGAATTGGCCTTCGACGGGTACGACTGGCGCCGTAAACCATCGCTGACCGCAGCCACTGACTCGAATGCCGAACTCCACGCCGTTCCTGGCCATTGCCGTGACTATCGACGAACCTGCTACGCCCTCGGCCGCCAGCAAGGCAGTCTTGGCGGCGGCCATCGTAATATTCAAGAAAAACACGTCGTTCCCAGCGATGAACTTGATGACCTGAGCTGCCTCTTGGGGCAAGGCATTCATGGCCGCGATCATAGGTGCCAGGTGGGCGATCAGAAGGGTCGTGGCCGCCTTATGCCGACTATGACACTCGTCTCCCATGTGAAGGGCCTGGGCGACCAGCGGGAATACATCTATCCCTCCACTTCGGCGGACCATCTCACGCAGAATCGGTGCGCAGGTCCGCTCGAACCATCGGAGCCGCTCCAGAACGTCGCCGGCATACGAGCCATATCGAAGTGCTTTCCCCCGGCCCTCATTTAGGTTATTGAAGACCCGCGTCCCGGTGGCGGCATTCTCGACAACGATAACGGGCGCAGAGGGTGTGATTCCACCACAGTATGTTCCCAGGGCATTGAAGTCCTGAGCCGATCTCAGGTCGATTTCTCCTGCCTTCAGCAACTCAAGTGCTTCAGCTGCAGTCGTAGCCCAGCCCTCGTATAGCGCGGCGCCGATGACGGTTCCGCGTAAAGCGCCGGACACTTCGTATCCCCGTGGAAGAGGAGGGCCCGCATGAAGTACGGTACGTGGACCGAGACTGGCGATTGCCTCGCGCGCGGGCCGGATGTCGATGAGCACCGGTCGGGCGCCGAAGATGCGCTCCGTCGCCTGCTCGTTGGCGGACTCACTTTGATCAAGCACGCCCGTCTCCCGTCGCCACCCTTAGGGCAAATAACTAAGACACCGTCCGCTGAGACTGCGGCGGACGGTGTCTTAACGCTCCCGCGCTTTCGTGATTGTGCGCGTCAGACCTGCGCGGGGTGCCCCACCGATGCCCGCGTTTCGCGACGCTCTCCCGGGGCGGCAACGGGCGTCGGCCAGCGCTCGGCATAGCGCCGTACCAGCCATCGGCCGAAACGAACGCTCGACTCCTCCTGATGAGAGACGCGGCCCCGGGCAGCGAACCGTGAATTCAAGCCCACCTGCTGAAGTGTGTCGACGTAGCGATCCTGATCGTTAAAGTGCTGGAAAATATCTCGGTAGACTTGCCGCTTATGCTCCCACAGCGGATCGGCAGGTGCCTTGGGGGCGTAGAGAGGCCCCGCATCAATGAAGCACTTGTTCGCGCCGTCCGGATGAATTAGAAAGTAAAAACATTGATCTGGAAGGCAGGCCAGCCACAACGTCGGAGGCAGGTTGATGAAGATCATCCGGGTCCGCTCTTCCTCGGTGAGCCGTGGGAAGATTGGCAGCAGACATTTGAGCGACGGGTTAAACGCGGCATCTATGTGCGTGAAGCCTGTGTAGCGGATAACGGCGATATCGTCCTCGCGGTAGTCCTTCCACTTCGCCAGGTGGCTAGGGCAAAAGTCGTGAAGTGGCCCTTTGTGGAGCCGGTTAGCGTGATATCCGTCGTTCGTGTTCTCGAACATCACCTTCCAGTTCCACGGCAAGTTCGAAAATCGGTCATGGCCAGGTTCATACGCTTGCTGAAGCTCGTAGTTCGAAAAGTCTTCGTCGAAGCGGGCAAGTCGCGGTCCAAGGGCAGGCGCATTCGCATCGAAGTTGACGAAAATGAAGCCGTTCCACCTTTCGACCTTCAACGAAGGCAGGCACACGTCTTTCCGATCGAATCCCACCGATTTCCGCATCTCGGGGGCGCCAGCAAGCGCACCATCAAGGTCGTAGACCCAGTGGTGGTACGGGCAGCGGAAGAAGGTGCAGTTGCCCGCTCCCTCCGCAACGAGCATGCCGCGATGTTGACAGACGCTCGAAAAGCATCGGATCTCCCCTTCATCGTTGCGCACGACGATCAGCGGCTCGCGGATGTAGCTGGTGGTAAAGAAGTCGCCGTTCTTCGGAATCCAACTCTCCCGTCCGACGCAAAGCCACTCGTGCGTGAAGATAGCGTCCTTCTCAAAATTCTCGTAAAACTCCTCACTCGAGTAAACGAAGGCCGGCAGCATCTCGGCCTGAGTCACAGGCCCCGTCGAACGCTCGAACGATCGTAGGGTGTCGACGGAAAGCATCTCCTTGAGAGAAGGCGTCATGGCTTACTCCTTTCGATTGCCGAGTTCACAGCGTGAATCCGCCTACGCGCGCTTATCTGGCTTGTAGACATAAGTACCAGGGAAGACGAACTTATCGACCACTACGTCCTTGACAGGTGTCAACTTCCTTACGATCTGTTCGACGGTTTCCGCGGGTATCTTCTCATCTGTCATGGTCTCGCGAAGGATCTCGAGAAACAGATCGACAGCTTCATCGGTGATGTTCCGGCCTGCGTGGGCCTCATACATCGTCGGACCGTCATATGCGTTCTCACGATCGTTGAGCGCGTAGGTCACGTACTTCTGGAATTTGAGCTGTAGCCCGGCAACATCGACATTCTTGAAGTAAAGCTTCAGCAGTGGATCAGCAACGACTCGTGC
>DASYSA010000600.1:0-6688 GCA_036003885.1 Blastocatellia bacterium
GTCGACAGATGAACGTCGAGTTACCCCGGATGCGCTCGTCGAAGGAGTGCTTGATATGCTCGACACACAGTCCACGTAGCGGTGACGTGGAAGGGCTCGTCAGCTCTCCCCGTCTCTCCTCTCTCCCGTTTGCATTCAAGCTCCCTTCGCCCGGAAAAGAAGCGGCACAAAAGAGGCGAGGTTTCGACGCCAGACCATCCACGTGTGCGCCCCCGGAGTTTCGATCCCCGTGTGCCGGATCTCCTTTGACTTGAGCCATTCTCGAAACTTGCGGCTGCCGTCGATCAGACGGTCTTCAGTGCCACAAGCGATCCAAAGAAGATGAAGCTGCGAATTGGCTTTCGCGTCGAGCGCCGGGAAGGTTGCGCTGAAGTCTTCGCCGAGCCCGCCGGAACTGAACGCGCCAATCCAGGCAAAACGGTTCAATGCGTTGAGGCCGACGTACAGAGATTCAGCGCCTCCCATCGAGAGCCCCGCAATGGCGCGAGAGTTCCGGTCCCTCGACGCTCGATAGACCTTCTCTACTTCCGGTATGACTTCGGTGAGCAGAGCGTCGCGAAACTTCTCCATATTCCGCTGCCTGAGTTTGGGATCACGCGCCGACGCGGGAATTGGAGCGACGATCTCGGGCGCGCCATAGCCGAGGGGCGTGACGACGAGCATAGGCCTCGCTTTCCCTTGCGCAATCAGATTGTCGAGAACCACTTGAGCGCGCCCCACGGCGGTCCATCCGCTGGCGTCATCGCTGAAGCCGTGCAGGAGGTACAAGACAGGATAGAGGTTCTTTGCGGCGGAGTTGTAGCCCGGAGGCGTATAGACGTAATAATCCCGCTCATCACCCACCACTCCGGATTTATAGAAGTGATGGTGAATCGTACCGTGCGGCACGTTGTTGATCTCCCACGGCAGGGAGGGTGGCCCGGGCACGTGCACGACACTCTGGGGGTTGAGCAGATTGGGTTTCATCAGGGAATTGGAGGGATCAATCAGGCTCACTCCGTCCGCAACAAATGAATACCCGTAGAGATCCGGCTCCAGCGGTTCGGTGGTGACGCTCCATACGCCCTGCTCGTCTCTCTGCATGGGTAGCCGCTGCGCTCCTTCGCGACCGAGAATCACCTCTTTGGCGTTCGGAGCGCGCAAGCGGAAGGTGACACGATTGTCCGAATGCACTTCCGGTGATCGAAGGGCCTGAGTCGTCTGAGCTGAACCGGGCATCATAGTCGCCGCGAAAACAACTAGAATGCCAGTTAGTGCGACTGCGATTTGCACGAGAGTAGGGCTCTTCATCTGGGTTTCCATATCTCCTCCATAGTGTCCGGCAGTATACAGCAGGAATTTCGAATTGCGAATTGCGAATTTGGGATTCGCATTTCGCATTTCGCATTTCGAAATTCGCAATTCCTCCGCTCTGTGCTAGTATCGCCCGGCGCGGACAGTGTGCAATACCCAAACCAACGGGGAGGATCTATGTCAGCTATCCCAGACAAAACCCTCGATGCGATAGTGCGCGAACATGCGTTTCCAGACGTCCACATTGGCGCGGGCGAGGATGAGTCCCCGTATGTGTCATTCAAAGAGAACGTCTTCATCCGCCATCTGGCGTTCGACGTCAGGAACAACCTGTACGCAAACATTCTATGGGTCAAGAAGGGCGGGATGCTCGGCCGCCATCGACATCGCGGACGAATCTTTGCGTGCACAATGGAAGGTAGTTGGCGCTACCTGGAATACGACTGGGTCGCCCGTCCGGGCAGCTACGTCCAGGAGAGTCCCGGCGCTGTTCACACTCTGGTTTCGGACGATCCCAACGGCATGAAGACGATGTTCCTGCTCAACGGCTCGCTTGAATTCGTCGACGACAATGATAATCTCCTCGAGACGCTGGATGTCTTCTGGTTTATCAACCACTACGTCAGCTATTGCCGGGAGCAGGGCATCGAAATCAACAAGAAGCTCTGGATCTGATGTGGCGTGTGGACGGTATCCCGGGTACGCACGCTTCCAGCGTGCCTGTGGTTGCGGCCAACGCCCGCATGAAGTATTTCGTGAAGCGGCTGCAAGCACCGATCGCGCGTGGCCGGGACAAGAGACGCTGCTCAACCCACACCGGAGGGAACAACAGGATGACAGCCCGCTACAGAGCCGACCACATTGGCAGTTTCTTGCGCCCGCCCGAGTTGCTTGAGGCACGTCGCGCCGCAGCCGCCGATCCTAAGGGACTCCGCGCGCTCGAGGACAGTCATATCGAGCGCGTCCTGAACCAACAGAAGGATCTGGGCTTTGAGATTTTCACCGATGGCGAACTGCGGCGTAGTAACTTCATGAGTGACTTCACCGACGCGGTCGAAGGTTTCGATCTGGGCGATACTGTGCCCCGCCAGTGGAAGGCTGGAGACGACAAGGAGAGCAATCTAAAAGTGGGGGGCATCGTCACTTCCAAACTTAGCGCGGTTCGGCCGCTGACCGGACACGAACTGCCGTTTCTGAAGGCACACAGTCCCGGCGCGATCAAAATGACACTGCCGAGCGCCACGCAGTTTCCTGCAATTTCGTTCAAGTGGGGAGTCTCCGACAAGGTTTACAAGGATCCTTCCGCGCTGCTGTGGGACATCGTCGAGATTATGAAGACGGAGCTCGCTCGTCTATCAAGCGAGGGCGTGAACTACATCCAGATCGATGCGCCGCGGTATAGCTATTTTATGGACCCGAAGTGGCGGGACTGGATTCGCGCGGAGATGAGGATTGAGCCCGACGCATTGCTCGACGAGTCGATCAAGGCGGACAACGCATGCTTCGAGGCGGCTCGACGGCCCGGTCTGACGCTGGCCATGCATCTCTGCCGGGGCAACAATCGCAGCCACTGGTATGCCGAAGGCGGCTACGATTCCATTGCCGAAAAACTTTTCACCACCATGGCCGTGGACCGGTTTCTGCTCGAGTACGACGACGCGCGTTCCGGGAGCTTTGAGCCCCTCCGGTTTATTCCGACGGGTAAGGCGGTAGTGCTTGGGCTGGTCAGTTCGAAGCTTCCTGAGCTCGAAAGCTCCGACGTCCTCAGCAAGCGGATCGACGAGGCGTCGCGCTACGTCCCCATTGAGAACCTCGCGCTGAGCCCGCAGTGTGGGTTCGCCTCGACGATGGAAGGAAATCTGCTGAGCGAAGACGAACAGTGGGCGAAGCTGCGTTTAGTGGCGGAGACAGCCCATCGTGTTTGGCCCTGAACAGTAAAGGTTGCTGAACATCTATCAGGCCATCAGTGTCTCCAAATCTTTCGCGCGCGCTTCCCTGCCCGCACTGGCTCACAATGAGTGTCCCGCGATGAAGATGATTCACGCCGAGTGACCGCGCGCCATGCAACCCACGATTTCTGACATATCAGTTTATGACCGCCCCGCCTGGCAAATCGAGGAACTCTAGTTTACAATCGGCACCTGCCACAACAAAAGATGCAGCCGGTGAGATGAAGGCGAGCGAGAGACCGGTAGTCGCCTACGGAATCAGGGGTTTTCCGGAGACTTGTCGTGGAAGGTCCGCCCTGAAGTATGGTCGTTCATTGCAATGGGCGGGTGAGGCGACATCGCGCTAACTGAGCTTGAATCGAGCCGGGCAGTCCCCAATAAGGAGGCACGAGTCATGAGAAAAAGAAGCGAGACGAGCAGGTTGGTGGTGGGGTTGATCTCGGCGCTGGTGATACTACTGTCGGGCGTTTCTTCGAATGCCCAGAACGCTACTGCAACGCTCTCCGGCGCCGTGCGCGACGACAACGGAGCCGTCGTTCAGGGCGTCAACGTCACACTCAACAATTCGGCGACCGGGAGGTCGCGGAGCACCAAAACAGACGATGAGGGGCGCTACAGCTTTACTAGTGTTGAGCCGGGCGCATACGAGCTTCGTGCCGCGCGGCAGGGATTCAAGACCGTTGTGCAAAGTGGTTTAGCTTTGACGGTCGGCGGCTCATCTGTAATCGACATCAATCTTCCGGTCGGTGTCGTGAGTGAAGAGGTGCTCGTCCAGCAGAGAGAGCCGCTCATAGAGCCTACCAAGGCGGAAGTAAGTCGAGTGGTCGCCTCTCAGGAGATCGAATCTCTGCCGATCATCGGGCGGAACTTCGTCGACTTCGTAAAGCTTTCGAGCGGCGTCGCGCCTGGTCGCGAGAACGTAGGCGGCGGAGCATTCAAGGAACCCGACACGGGTGTAGGGTCGGCAGCCGCGCCGAGACTTACTTTCGGCGGCCTGCCCGAACTCAACACGATGATACAGGTGGATGGAGTCGACAACATACAGACCTTTACCGGTCTCCCGCGCGTTACCCCGTCCCAGGAAGCGGCGCGTGAATTCCGCGTGCTCAACAGCACATATCTGGCTGAGTATGGCCGCGCCCTTGGCGGCTTCGTCAACATAGTCACCAAGTCCGGCACGAACAGCTACAACGGCTCGATCTACTATTTCGGGATGAACGACGCGCTGAACGCGAGGCCGATACTGACTGGCCCTGACCCTGTCCTGAGGCAAAACCAGTTTGGAGCCACGGCGGGCGGACCCATCAGGAAGGACAAGATCTTCTTTTTTGCAAACTATGAAGGTCAACGACGAGCCGAATCGAACAAGTTTTCACAGGTGATTATCCAGAACCTGAACGCAATCAATGCGGTCAAGCGCGGATATGGTTTGACCCAGGAAGTGACCGACCTCCTGAGGACAAACGATTACGACGGGTTCCTAACCAAGTTCGATTATAGTCTCAGCAACAGTAACACTCTGTCCGCCAGGTATAACCTGCTCGACTCCGGGACCGAAGGGTTTCTCGGGGGCGGCGGCCGCGCCTCGCCGGCTTCGACCACGGCGCGCAACAACGACACCACCGACCAGAGTTTTGTAGTTGGGGACACAGCAATCCTGTCCGCCCACATCGTCAACGACGTCAGGTTCCAATGGTCTCGAAGGAACTTCGATTTTCCACCGGTCAGGAAAGAGCCCGACCTCGAGGTCTCAAATCTGATCATCACCGGAAAGAGCACGTCCGATGTTGATTTCTACCGCGAGAACAGAGTCCAGCTATCGGACAGCCTCAGCGACGATGTCGGAGCGCACCAGATCAAAGGAGGCTTCGACGTCAGTTATCTTCGCGACAAGTCCAGGTGGGACCTCTTCTTTCCAGCCAGGGTAATCTTCCCGACGTTGACTGCATTCCTGACATCAACTCCTGCAGTCTTCTGGTGGCCGTTCTTGAGCACCGCAAGCGTCCATCCCGGAGTGCCTGTCCCATTCACAGTCGCAGTCCCGCCGGAGTGGGAGGGCACCACTCTGTTTGCAATCAATCACAGCTCGTACGGCTTTTTCGCTCAGGATCAATGGAAAGTCTCAAAGAACTTCACGCTCACATATGGGCTCAGGTATGACTTTGAGAACTACGGCGACCGCTTCCTGAGCGAGAAAGATTTGAACAACTTTCAGCCTCGCGTCGGAATCGCTTATGCCACCAATCATAAGGGGGTTGTGAGAGCCGGATTCGGGATCTTCAATGACAGGATCGCGGCGAGCGTCGGCCAGTTGTTCAACACAACGGAATGGATCAGCACGGGCGACCGGCCGAACGCGCCGACCCTGTTCCCCGACATAGCTCCGGTCCATGGTCGATTCTTTCAACCTACGGTCGCGGGTCCCGGAGCTCCTGCTGCGTTAAATCAATTCCTGGCAACAGGCCGGCCGCCGTCGGTAACCATCACCAGCCCGGGCTTCTCGGACAGCATCAACCGTCGATTGAGATCGCCCTATAGCGAGCAGGCCAGCCTTGAAATCTCTCAGGAGGTGGGAAGCGGCGTTGCGATATCCGCCCACTACCTCTTCGTGCATGGGCTCAAGATGGTCGGTCACACGCCCAACATCAACGGAGTTCAGACAGGGGTGCTTCCCGGCGGCAAGCCGATAATCGCCGGCCGAAGATTCATTGAAGTCGGCGACCTCTTTGTGAAGACCAACCTGGGATACTCCATATACCATGGGGGGACTTTCGAGATAGAGAAGAGATTCAGCCACGGGGTAGGATTGCATGGCAGCTACACGTTCTCGAAGACCATCTCAAACCAGGACTCCCTGGCAAACCTTGCCGACGTTCCCGAGGGACAGAATGAAAGGCTCGAGCGCGCCGTGTCTCGGCAGCATGTGGGGCAACGCTTTACGTTTGCTTTCCTCAGCCAGGTCGCGAAAAGCGTCCCCGTGGTTCGCGACTTCAAGTTCAGTTCGGTGGTGTCACTTGAAAGCGGGCGGCGCTTTAACGTATTCGCCGGTTCCGATGCCAATCGCGATGGGAATCCCACTTCGGATCGCCCCGGTATTCTCGGCAGAAATACTTTTCGAGGTCCCAGATACGCCAGCTGGGAGCTGAGAGTTGCACGTGAAGTCGGCTTCAGAGAGCACCTGAAGGGCGAATTCAGTCTCGATTTCTTCAATCTCTTGAACAGGGTCAACATCAAAGACCTGAACACTCTTTACGGAGGGACAGACCTCAGCCTTCCGCCGAACCCAATCCTCGGCTTTGGGACCCCGAGAGATGCTTTCAATCCGCGGCAGCTTCAGTTCGGATTCAAACTGCGATTTTGAGGATTCGCGGTAACGAAGACAGAGGGCCACAAGTCGTGGTCCTCTGTCTTAAGAACGACAGCCGCAGGGCCCTTCAGGGGCTGGC
>DASYSA010000601.1:0-5366 GCA_036003885.1 Blastocatellia bacterium
TAGCGCTGCTGATCTGCCGCTCGGAACTGAGCGTCGTTGCGCTCATCGGCATTATCCTGCTGATCGGTATCGTGAAAAAGAACGCGATCATGATGATCGATTTTGCCCTCGACCTTGAGCGCCATGCGGGCAAAAGCCCGGTGGATGCGATTTATCAGGCGTGTCTGTTGCGCTTTCGTCCCATCATGATGACCACCATGGCTGCTCTCTTGGGTGGTCTGCCGCTGGCTCTCGGTTCTGGGATGGGTTCGGAATTGCGCCGGCCACTCGGTATCACCATCGTCGGCGGACTGCTCCTGAGCCAACTCCTTACCCTGTACACGACGCCGGTCATTTACATCTTCTTCGACCGGCTTGCCATAAAACTCTCAAAGTTCCGCGCCGGCCAAGAAGGCGGAGAGCCCGTTTCAATGGAGTAGCCATGAGCCTTTCCGCCCCATTCATTCATCGGCCGGTGGCGACCGTTCTACTGACGGCGGCAATTGCACTCGCAGGAGCCGTAGCCTTCACGGTCTTGCCGGTATCACCGCTGCCAAAGATCGACTTCCCCACCATTTCGGTGTCAGCGGCTTTGCCGGGAGCAAGTCCCGAGACCATGGCTTCCTCAGTCGCTACGCCGCTGGAGCGCCAGTTCGGGCGCATCGCCGGCGTGACAGAAATGACCTCAACAAGCTATCTCGGCAGGACTTCGGTCACCTTGCAGTTCGAGTTGAACCGGAATATCGACGCGGCTGCGAGAGACGTTGAAGCCGCCATCAACGCCGCTCGTGGTTATCTGCCGACTGATCTGCCGAACAATCCGACGTATCGAAAGGTCAATCCGGCAGATGCGCCGATTCTGATTGTGGCGCTGACGTCGGACGTCTACGATCGCGGCCGGCTCTATGATGTAGCCTCGACGATCTTGCAGCAGAAGCTGTCGCAGATAGATGGAGTCGGGCAGGTCACCGTTGGCGGCAGTTCGCTGCCGGCCGTGCGCGTAGAGGTGAATCCCACCGCGCTGAACAAGTACGGGCTCGGCCTGGAGGACGTTCGCAACATGTTGAGCGCGCAGAATGCGAATCGGCCGAAGGGACAGATAGCTGATGATCGGACCACATCGCCTCTGGCGACGAATGACCAGCTCCTCAAGGCCAGTGATTATAGGCCGCTGATCGTCAGATATCAGAACGGTGCCGCGCTCAAGTTGTCGGATGTCGCAAACGTGCAGGATTCGGTGGAAGATTTGCGCGCGACCGGAATAACCAATGGAAAGCCGTCCGTGCTGGTGGTTATTTCTCGCGAGCCGGGGGCGAATATCATCGCTACCGTGGACCGCGTGCGGGAGGCCCTTCCTCAGCTAAGGGCTTCCATTCCTGCAGCGATCGATCTCACGGTTGTCCTCGATCAGACGAGCACCATCCGGGCATCCGTGCACGACGTGGAGCAGACGCTGCTTATCTCGATTGGGCTTGTGATCATGGTCGTGTTCATCTTTCTCAGAAATGTCCGCACAACGTTTATTCCAAGCGTGGTGGTCCCGGTCTCGTTAATCGGCACCTTCGGGGTCATGTATTTGTGTGGTTACAGCCTGGACAACCTCTCGCTCATGGCGCTCACGATTTCAACCGGCTTCGTCGTCGATGACGCGATTGTCGTCATCGAAAACGTGACCCGGCATCTCGAGCAAGGAATGCGACCGATGGAAGCCGCGTTGAAAGGAGCCCAAGAAATCGGCTTCACGGTACTGTCCATCAGTATCTCGCTGGTTGCCGTATTCATTCCGATCTTGCTGATGGGTGGCATCGTCGGGCGCTTGTTCCGCGAATTTGCCGTCACCCTATCGGCTGCCATTCTCGTTTCGCTCGTCGTTTCATTGACCACCACTCCCATGATGTGCTCCAGGCTTCTCAAGCACCAGCGAGAGGAAGATCACGGCAGACTTTATCGGGCGAGCGAGGAAGTATTCGCTTGGGTACTGCGCCTGTACGAGCACAGTCTGGCATGGGTCCTGCGGCACGCGGCCTTCACCTTGGGTGTTCTCCTGCTCACGATCGGCGTGAATGTCTATCTCCTCATCATTGTGCCTAAGGGATTTTTTCCGCAGCAGGATACCGGGCGCCTCAATGGAGGCATTCAGGGTGTCCAAGATACGTCCTTTCAGGCGATGCGGCAAAGGATTGCGCGCTTCGTAGACATTGTTAGAGCTGACCCCGCCGTAGCCAACGTGATGGCCTTTACAGGCAGCGGGGCAGGCACGACGACGAATACCGGCAGAGTATTTATCGCGTTGAAGCCTCTCGCGGAGCGCAACGTCAGCGCGGATCAACTGATCAATCGTTTGCGGCCAAATCTGGCGACGGTGCCGGGAGCGGCGCTTTATCTGCAAGGGGTGCAAGACTTGCGCATCGGCGGCAGGCTGGGGAACGCGCAATATCAATACACGATTCAGAGCGATAATCTCGAGGATTTGACCCGGTGGGGTCCCATTCTCCTCCAACAAATGAGGAAGCTTCCCGGCCTGGCGGACGTCAGCAGCGATCAACAGAACAACGGCCTTCAGGCATCACTCGTATACGACCGTTTGACGGCATCGAGATTAGGAATCACGCCGCAGATGATTGACAACACGCTCGATGATGCTTTCGGGCAACGGCAGGTATCGACAATGTTCACGCAATTGAACCAGTACCACGTTGTCATGGAAGTGGAGCCAGGGTTCTGGCAAAGCCCGGAAGGACTGAAAGAGATCTATGTTCGCGGAACCAGTGGTGGGGTGGTTCCGCTAAGCGCATTCACCCATTACGAGCCAACCATAGCGTCCCTCGCCGTAAACCACCAGGGACAGTTTCCCGCGGTGACCTTGTCGTTCAATCTTGCGCCCGGGGTCGCCCTCAGCGATGCCGTAAGCCGCATCCATCAGATGGAACAGAGTATGGGAATGCCGGCGACAATTCACGGAAGCTTCTCCGGAACACTGCAAGCATACCAGGCGTCTTTGGCGAGCGAACCCCTGCTGATTACCGCCGCGCTGATAGCAGTCTACATTGTGCTGGGTATTCTCTATGAGAGCTACATTCACCCAATCACGATTCTATCGACTCTGCCGTCGGCAGGCATGGGCGCGGTCCTAGCGCTGTTGATCTGCCGCACGGATCTCAGTGTGATCGCTCTGATCGGCATCATCCTCTTAATTGGTATTGTGAAGAAGAACGCGATCATGATGATCGACTTCGCGCTCGAGGCGGAGCGCCAGGAAGGCAAGAGCCCGCAGGAGGCGATCTACCAGGCATGCCTGTTGCGCTTTCGGCCAATCATGATGACTACGATGGCCGCGCTCTTGGGGGCGCTGCCCTTGGCTTTGGGGACAGGAGTAGGGTCGGAGCTTCGCCGCCCGCTCGGCATCGCCATCGTCGGCGGCCTGATCGTGAGCCAGATGCTCACCTTGTACACCACGCCGGTGGTGTATCTCTATCTTGACCGCTGCCGGCTGTGGTTCGAGCACCGCAGACAGAACTTGCGCGACCGATGGAGCGCAGAACCAGCGCGGCAACAGTGATCGAATGGGTTGTGTGCAGAAAATATTTCGCGCGGCGATGAAACGGTGCCGCTTCGCGCCAGCAATCGCGACGGCAATGCTGATGCTCTTGAGCGCCTGCATGGTAGTGGGGCCGGACTACGTTCGGCCCACGGTCATCACGCCCGATGCTTACAAAGAGAACGATGGCTGGAAAGTCGCCCAGCCAAAGGACGACCTGATCCGCGGCGCTTGGTGGGAAATCTTCGGTGATCCCCAGCTGAACGCGTTGGCGGCTCAGGTCAGCGTCTCGAATCAGAACCTGGCCGTAGCGGAGGCCCAGTTTCGGGAGGCCCGCGCCCTCGTTCAGGAAGCCCGAGCCAGTTATTTTCCGACGGTGACGATCGGCATCGGCGCCAACCGCTCGAGCGCATCGACTACCACCGGGGTAGGTCCAGTGTCGCCGAGGACTACCGTTTCCGACTATTCCTTGGCTCTCGATGTATCTTGGGAGCTCGACGTCTGGGGTCGAATCCGCCGCACGGTGGAGTCCAACCAGGCCGGCGCCCAGGCGAGCGCGGGCGATCTGGAGAACGCGCGTCTCAGCTTTCAGGCGGCGCTGGCGCAGGACTACTTCCTATTGCGCGAGCTCGATGCGCAGAAACAGCTCCTGACGGCGACGGTCGCTGCCTTTCAGAAGTCCCTCGAACTGACCCAGGGACTGTATACCCAAGGAGTGGCGTCCCGGGCGGACGTGCTGCAGGCCGAGACCCAGCTCAAGACTACGCAGGCCCAGCTTATCAATGTGGGCGTCCAGCGCGCCCAGCTCGAGCACGCGATCGCGGTGTTGATTGGGAAACCGGCCTCCGATTTTTCCATTCCGGCCACGCCCCTTGAGGGCACGCCGCCGGCGATTCCCGTCGGCGTGCCCTCTGAGCTGCTCGAGCGCCGGCCGGATATCGCTGCTTCCGAGCGGCGCGTTGCGGCTGCGAATGCACAGATCGGCGTTGCAGAAGTCGCGTTTTACCCAAGCGTCACGCTCAGTGGCTCCCTTGGCTTGGAGAGCTCGAGCCTGGGGAAGTTGTTCACGGCGGCGAGTCGCTTCTGGTCTGTCGGGGCGAACATCTCCCAGACCGTATTCGACGGAGGTCTGCGGCGGGCGCAAACCGACTTTGCACGGGCAGCTTACGATGCGACCGTCTCAACCTATCGGCAGACCACGCTGACCGCCTTCCAGGGGGTGGAGGACAATCTCGCGGCGCTCCGTATTCTTGAGGAGGAAGCTCGGGTGCAGGGCGACGCGGTGAAGGCGGCGCAACAGTCCGTGACCTTGACCACGAACCAGTACAAGGCGGGCACTGTCAGCTATCTCAACGTAATCACGGCGCAGACGATCGCGCTGACGAACGAGACGACCGCGGTCCAGATCCTCGGCCAGCGCATGACCGCTGCCGTGCTCCTAGTCCAGGCCCTGGGCGGCGGTTGGAACGCCTCCGAGCTACCATCGAACCCGTGAAAAGCGACTGGCATTGCACCCAATGCCATTACTTGAACGCTTAAGAAGGTCAGCGCTGGTGAAAAGTTTTGTTGAATCCGGATTCCGCAGTTCCGGCCGACGCGATGAGCGAGGAGCAAACCTGACCTAGCGAAGTCAATGGGTCTCTGGAGATGAAGGAATGATGGAGTACTGGAGTGTTGGGGCTGAAACCCATTACTCCATCACTCCACTACTCCAACCCATGAAGTTCACGTTCGTAGGGTTAACTGCAAAATTCGGCTTGAATCCAACTAAGCGAATTTTTCCAACCGCCAAGATTTTACCGGCTACGGGAGTTCTTTAGGTCCTTCTTTCGCCGTTAACGGGGTGTAG
>DASYSA010000602.1:0-8117 GCA_036003885.1 Blastocatellia bacterium
TTCGGCTCAACTGTTTATCAACCGGTTCTCTTCAAACACGCTCATGGGTAAGCAGGCAAAGCACTTTTACGAGTTTGGCGCTTTTTGCCTGGACACCGTCAATCGGGTGCTGCTCAGGGACGGAGAGGTTGTGCCGCTCAATCTACCAATCCAGCCGTCAAAATACTCCAAAACCCGCGCTGGCTCCCACCCGAGTCGTACCCTTCACCAGCTATCCGGGAAGCGAGTCCGCGCCCTCGTTTTCACCTGATGGCCGCCAGATAGCGTTCGTTTGGGACGGCGGGCATGGTGACAACCAGGACATCTACGTGAAACTGATTGATGTCGGAACGCCACTCCGATTGACTACAGATCCGGCGATGGATCACTGGCCGGTGTGGTCGCCCGATGGCCGCTACATCGCGTTCATGCGGCGCCAGTCCATCGGCTTGGAGACCATAGTGCTTATTCCAGCATTGGGAGGTCCTGAGCGGAAGTTGGGTCAGGTGGTAGATGGCCTTGACTGGTCTCCGGATGGGCAATATCTGGCGGTCACAGACAGGACGTCGCAATCCGAGACGAACGGTATCTTTGTGCTTTCGATCGAAACAGGAGAAAGGCGGAGAATCACGTCGCCGCCAGTTGAGTCCTTCGGGGATTCACATCCCGCATTCTCGCCCGATGGAAAAGCGATTGCCTTCTTTCGCCCGATTAAGGGTGGTGTTGAGGAGTTGTTCGTCGTGCCCATGAGTGGCGGCGAACCTCGCCGGCTCACGTTCGATAACCGACGGATATACAGCCTGGCATGGGCTCCAAAAAGTCACGACATTATCTTCTCATCAGACCGCGATGGCAGCTTTCACCTGTGGTCTATTTCGGTGGCCGGGGGTGCGCCCGAGCGCGTAGCCGCAGTTGGAGCCGAAGCGTTCGATCTTTCGGTTGCGCGCGAAGGCTCCGTATTGGCCTACACTCAAATGTACTCAGACACCAACATCTGGCGCTTTGACGTTCCGCAGGCGTCAGAGCAGGGCGTGGCTGGCGGCGGCAAGGCGCCGTCCAAATTGATCACCTCTTCTCGCCACGAAAACAGCCCCGGGTTCTCTCCCGATGGAAAGAGAATCGTCTTCGCCTCTGATCGGTCGGGAAGTGCGGAGATCTGGGAATGCGATAGCGATGGTACCAACCCGGTTCAGTTGACGAACTTCGGCGGCCCGGTCACTGGTAGTCCGCGTTATTCTCCAGACGGGCAACAGATCGCCTTCGACTCACGTCCTGGCGGGCAGACAGATATCTTTGTTATCAGCGCAGAAGGTGGCATGGCTCGTCGCCTCACAATGGAAAACTCAACAGACGTGGTGCCGAGCTGGTCAAGAGATGGCCAGTGGATCTACTTCTCGTCAAACCGAAGTGGCGACCGGCAGATTTGGAAAGTGCGGTCTGATGGCGGGAAGGCGATGCAGGTGACGAAGGAAGGTGGATTCGAAGCTTTTGAGTCACCGGATGGCAAGTTTCTCTATTACACGAAAGAGCGTAACATCGCGGGAATCTGGCGGGTGCCGGTTGAGGGCGGTGATGAGACTTTAATCCCCGAGCTGCAGGAGGTCAGGAATTACCGTTACTGGGTCGTGGCGGAATCTGGAATCTACTTCGTTCCTGAAAAAACGGTGCCACGTCCAACGATCAACTTCTTCAACTTTGCAACAGGCAAAGTGACACAGGTTGCGACGCCCGAGAGACCGCCGGTTTATGGACCTGGGGGCCTGGCGGTTTCGCCGGATGGACGTTGGATCCTTTACGCCCAGGAAGACCAGACCAGCAGCGACATCATGCTGGTAACGAACTTTCACTAAGAAGTGGTCATTTGTCATTTGCCACTTGTCACTAGTTAGTTGTTCGACGTCGCAACCGGGAGTCCATTAATAGCGGACGATGAATAACAAAACCAATAACAAATGACGAATGACAAAGCTTCTAGCTCCTGGCTTCCTTCATCGCGGCCAGTTCAGCAAGCTTCTCTTTGGCAAGTTCACTCAACGATGCTTCCCACTTGTCGCGATATGGCTTAAGGGCATGCACGATCGCATCAGCCACAGCCACATTGCGGAACCACTTCTTGTTCGCAGGAATGATGTGCCACGGCGCATAGTCGGTCGAGCAACGCCCGATTGCATCCTCATATGCTTTCATGTAGTCGTCCCAGTAGCGGCGCTCCTTCCAGTCCCCCGCTGATAGTTTCCATGCCTTCTCGGTGTCTTGCTCGCGAGCCAGGAGTCGCTCCTTCTGCTCGTCACGGCTGATATGAAGAAAGAACTTCAGTACTATTGTGCCGCTCTCTGTAAGCAGTCGCTCGAAATTGTTGATTTGATCGTAGCGAGGCTTCCACACGCTCTTCGGGACCAGTTCGTGCACGCGCACAACTACGACATCCTCGTAATGCGAGCGATTGAAAATCGTCAGCATACCGCGCGCCGGGACAACTCCGTGAACACGCCAAAGGAAATCGTGCGCGAGCTCTACCTCGCTGGGGACCTTGAAGGACTCCACCCGGCAACTCTGCGGGTTCACCTGGGCCATCACACGTTTTATCGTCCCGTCTTTGCCGCTCGTGTCCATGCCCTGAAGCACGATCAAGACCGCGTTCTGCCGCGCGGCAAAGAGCAGTTCCTGAAGGTCACCCAACTTCTTGCTGAGTTTGGCCAGATGCTCGGCGGCTTCAGTCTCGTTGAAGCCCGGGGTCGAATTGGGATCGTAAGCGGCAAGCTTTACGTCTGTACCTGGTTTGACCTCAGTCGAATTTCCCATATCGTCGATCTCCTTGCTCATACGTTCTTACGTGGCGCCCTCGTGCCCGATTTTTGAACTGGTTATCTTTGTAGCCGGGGGCAACAGGAACATTAATACGCCTTCATCCCGCTGAAGAGTTTTCCAACCGCTTCCCGTGTGACGCCGCGAGTGCCCTCCGGCGAACTCACCGCGGCCGCCGCCGCAGCCTGGCCGAATCGTGCGGCGCTCAAGCAGTCCAGTTCGCGTACCCACCGCGAGACACTGAAACCTGCGTGCATCGCGTCGCCTGCCCCGACAGTAGAATAGACGCCAGTTACCTCTGGTGCACTCACCTTCTGCTGCGATCCCGAAGCCCGATTCTCCCACACTCGACAACCAGAAGCATCGGTCACCAGCAAAGTCCCTCGAAGGTCCTGCCACAGATGCGACTCCACCGACGAGTATTCATCTTCATTGACCTTTACAACGTCCGGCTGAGCGCATGATCTCAAGCAGTTCGCCAGCGCGCGCCCCGCGGTGTCGAGTGAAATGATGCCGGCTCGCTGGCGGACCTCTTCTATGACTCTCGCTGCAAGGTCACTTGCCATTTCACCCGTCTCTTCCATCACCGGCGGATTGCCGGCGAGTAGAAGCAAATCGGCTGTGACGGTCGATGCATACTCGAGGGCGCGGTCGAAAGCACTTGCGCGCCACAGAGGACGGGGACTGAGGTTGAACTCGACATGAGCTTCAGCGCCCCTTGCAGTATCAGCTACATCCACGCAGAAGCGCGCCCGGGCTTCGATGATGACTGGCAGGAGTCGTACGCGCTTGAGATCTCTGATTTGAAGCTCGTGAATGTAGCGGCCTTCCGCGGAGTCGGGGAGGAATACGACAAGCTCGACTTCAACTTTGTCATCCGGTGTGAGCAATTTCTCGAGGACTCGCGCGACGTTGGTCGCCTTGCCCCCTGCATATGTCGTCACCAGGCGCGGTCTGAGTCTGCCTCCTGTTCTGAGCGTGAGTGTGTGTGCGTCGCCAGAAAGATAGCCTTCGTCCGAATCGCGGCGCATTTGATAAATCAGATCAGCACACGGCGTGAATTCGAGAATGCTGATCTTCATGAGAGTCCTTCTCGCTTAGAGTTGATTGCTGACACGACCGAGCATCTCGCGGCTCTGACTGAGCGTCTCTTCGAGTGCCGAGTTCTGAGCATCAATGACGCGCGTTTCTGCGGGACCTGTGGGCCGCCACCTGTCGAGCATCCTCGGCGAGCTGAAGCCCGCCATCACATCGATGCAGGCAACACCGAGCGCCGCCGCGATGTGTTGACCAGCCGAGTCGTAGCCAATGTAAAGATCGCTGTGCCCGATCAGTGAGGCCAGCAGACCTATGCGGCCGTTCCACACGAGAAGGTCCGCCTCCGGTAGGTCTCCACTCAGCACCTGCCGAAGCCTGTCTTCCTCAGTCTCGACCACCATTCTCCTGCAGGTTTGAATATGCTGTATGACGGCATCAGCTCTGCGTGCTTCATCTTCACCCGCGCCGCGATCCAGGATGACCGCCGCGCCGTAGTCAATCAAGTTCCTGACCATCGCATTCTCGAACTCATTGCCGAGGCTCTTAGCTGGGTTCTCGCCGACACCAAAGTTGATCGACACGATTGGCCGTCGACTCGCTCTCAGTCTGCTTACCAGCGCGCCGGCAGTCTCGACATCTGCCCGGTTGAGAGCCAAGTGAGGGAGGGTCGTTTCGTCGCCGCCGAACACTACGTTCAACCAGGCCGAGGTCAGTTGGGCGAGCGACTGAGATGTCGAGCTGCCGTACTCGCGGCTCGGAAAGAAGAGATAATCGCTCTCGCGTTCATCTGGAGTGACAGCCGGGGTCGGCGAGCTCTTCTTAGTCGAAGTGCGAGACACCGGAAGCAGCCCCAGTTGAGTCAGTCTGCTATCAGGATCGACGATCAAGTATTCCTCTCGCTCGAGGCCTTCAGTCAATGACCGAACCGCCTCCAACACCTCAACCCAGGCCGACAGCCGTTCTGTGAGTCTCCCCGCCCGCTGATAGCCGACCTCTTTGAAGGACATTCGCGAATCGCCGCCGAACAACTCGGTAGCCTTGCGTCCCCCAACCAGCACGATCTCCGCATCGGGAAAGCGTCGCTTCATCCGTTCGAATATCACGCTGGTAATTGCGACATCCGCTCCCAGCGTCACTCGGGACAAGAGGATAACGCGCTTCATCTCGCGGCCTGGGCCTGAACCTATGAACTTCGGGCAGCGTCTCAAATGCTCGGCGCGCCGGAACAGATGATCTTCGGTGAGGAGGTTTAGGCTGTTTAGCTCGCGGTCGAGCGCGCGGCCCTCGTCTGATTGGCGGCAATGCTGAATCAGTTGGGAGAAGACGCGGTTGTAAGCTGCAACCGCTGAAGGCTCGAAGGAATCTGCGAGCGGTTCGATGAGAGACGCAAAGATGGCCGTGGTAGCCTGTTTTGCGGTTTCCGAGTCTCGCGACCCCGCCATTTCTGCGAGACGAGATATCTCTGCCCGCGGGTATGAGGCCGAGTTGCGGAGCTTGACCAGGCATTCGGAAGCCAGATGTTCAGGAACATGGTCGGATGGGTTGCGACTCGCCTGGTTCATAGCAGGAAGCGAGATTATCCCACAGCGGGCACTGTCGCTCCAAAGAACACCAGCCGGGGAAATGCGGAATGCGAAATGCGAAGTGCAAAATTGGCCGCCGCATTCCGCATTCCGCATTTCCCCATACTAGGCGTTTCTCGAACGCGTGGTGGCGGCCCCCGGCATGGCAATCGGAACGACTATCGGATATTGTTTTTGCCGTTCAAACCATTCCGGAGGTATAGGTGATGAGGCTGGGACTTAATCTGGGTTACTGGAGTTCGGGACCTGCGGACGCTGTTGCGCTTGCGCAGGAGGCTGAACGGGCGGCCTTTCACTCGCTGTGGACTGCCGAAGCATACGGTTCTGATGCGGTGACTGCGTTGACGTGGCTTGCAGCCAAAACCGAACGGATAAATTGCGGCACCGCCATTATGCAGATGCCGGCCCGTACCCCCGCGATGACAGCGATGACCGCGGCCACACTCGATCTCCTCACTGGCGGCCGCTTCCTGCTCGGGATCGGAGCTTCGGGGCCGCAAGTGGTCGAGGGTTGGCACGGCGTCGTCTACGGAAAATTGCTGACCCGCACCCGCGAGTACGTCGACATTCTTCGGATGATCCTGAAGCGCGAGCAGCCGGTTGAGTACCACGGCGAATACTATGACATTCCGGTTCGAGGCGGGACAGGACTGGGCAAGCCGTTGAAGCTGATCATCCACCCTCTTCGTCCGGACATCCCGATCTACCTGGCTGCAATTGGACCCAGGAATGTCGCCCTTGCTGCCGAGGTGGCCGACGGCTGGTTGCCGGTCTTCTTCTCGCCGCATCGAGTGAGTGTCTTTCGCGCATCGCTCGAGGAGGGCTTCGCCCGCAGGACCGATGGAAAGACGCTCGATGATTTCGACATCGCGCCGACAGTCAGCGTAGTGCTCGGCGATGACGTGAATGCATGCCGGGCTCAGGTGAAACCCAATCTCGCCCTCTACATCGGCGGCATGGGAGCGCGCGGGAAGAATTTCTACAATGACCTCGCATGCCGTTACGGGTACGAAGACGCGGCGAAACGCATTCAGGAGTTCTACCTTTCGGGCAAGAAGAATGAGGCAATCGCCGCGGTGCCTAACGAGTTGGTTGATGAAGTTGCGCTGTGTGGGCCGCGCGAACGAATCAAGGATCAGCTGGCGGCGTGGCGCGAGGCTGGTGTGAAGACGCTCATTTGCGGTACGGGAAGCGTTGAAGCGATTCGAGTGATGGCGGAGCTGGAGGGTTAGAGTATAGCTTATTCCGTTTGCGTCGTTCCGAACGCTGATTCGCAGAGAGTGCCAACAACTATGACGACCCTTCTATTCCGGACCCTCAAACTGCCCGCGCTCAGATATCGGAGCGTCAGATATCGGAGCGTCAGGTACCTGACCGTCGCAGCCATAATCTTCTTCGCCGGTCCTCTCCCCCACGTTCAGGTTGATACTAACGCAGGCCAGAGTCTGGCCGGGACTGAAGTCATGATCCCCGCGCGAGATGGTGTGCGCCTACATACATCCATCTTTGCACCTAAGACCGCCGGCCAACTGCCATTTCTGCTGTTGCGAACTCCCTATGGAATCGACGATTGGCCCAGCTCGGCTTTCAATGGTTATCTGAAGGAACTCGCCGACGAAGGCTACATCTTCGTCTTTCAAGACATTCGCGGCCGCTTCAAATCCGAAGGCAAGTTCGTAATGTCGCGGCCTCCACGCGACAGGCGCGATCCGAAAGCAATCGACGAAAGCACCGACACCTACGACACCGTGGAGTGGCTGCTGAAGAACGTGCCCAACAACAACGGGCGGGTCGGCGTACTGGGAATATCCTACGGCGGATGGCTGACAGTTATGGCGATGCTCGATCCGCATCCCGCAGTGAAGGCTGTCTCGCCTCAGGCCTCGCCGGCCGATATGTTTCTGGGAGATGACTTCCATCACAACGGGGCGTTTCGCCTGAGCTACGGGTTCGAGTACGTCGCCATGATGGAGAGCTCGAACGTCAACACGGATTTCAAGTTCGATCGCTTCGACACCTACGAGTGGTACCTGAGGCTTGGCCCTCTCTCAAATGCCAACAAGACCTACTTTCATGGCAAGCTGCCGACCTGGAATGATTTCATTGCCCATCCCAACTACGATCAGTTCTGGCAGAGACAGGCATTCGCGCCTTACTTGAACAAGGTGACAGTGCCCACCTTGAACGTTGCGGGCTGGTGGGACCAGGAAGACTTCTATGGGCCGATGAAGATCTACGAATTGCTCGAGCAGCACGACTCGAAGGCGATGAATCACCTGGTGGTCGGTCCATGGAATCACGGGGGCTGGTCTCATGGCGAAGGCACTACACTGGGCAAAATCGACTTTCCCACCGGCGCGAGCAAATACTTTCGCGAAAAGATCCAGGCTCCGTGGTTCGCCTATTATCTAAAGGACAAGGGCAACGTCGCCCAACCTGAAGTTCTCTCGTTTCAGACCGGCGCAAACAAATGGCAGTCGTATGATAAATGGCCGCCGCGAACCTCGGCCATTCGCAATCTCTACTTCCAGGGCAATGGCAAGCTGTCGTGGGAAGCGCCCGGACGCCCTGGCCCGCGCGAGTTCGACAGCTACGTATCCGATCCGGCGCATCCGGTCCCTTATCGCCCGCGTCCCATCGAACCGACCTACTACCCTGCCGGGTCCGGCTGGTATACCTGGCTTGTCGAAGATCAGCGCTTCGTTCATATGC
>DASYSA010000603.1:0-9048 GCA_036003885.1 Blastocatellia bacterium
TGAAGACCACGTCCACAGTTCCAGCATTGCCCTCAGTCACTGACACGTCGTTGATAGAGAGTGTTGGCCTCACAGTCGCGTCGTTATCAACAATTGTGCACACTCCCTGCCCGTCGTCGATCCTGACAGCTCCAGCCGGGTTTGTTCTTGCATTGCTAAGGTTGATGACGAATGTCTCGTTTCCTTCACTACGCGTGTCGCCCGTGATGGGCACAGAGATCGTCGTCGTGGCCGAACCAGTGCCCAGGCCAAAAATCAATGTTCCGGATCTCGAAGAGTAATCGTTATCAGCGATCGTGGCTGTGCCATCGGCGGTAGTGTAATCGACGGCTGTCGTCCAATCGCGGAAACCCGAAAAAGACAGGGTTACGGTGAAGACTGCGGTGACCGTGCCGGAATCGCCTTCGGTCACCGACACGTCACTGATGGACAAAGTTGATTGAGTCTGGGCAGGCAGAATTGAAGCGGCGCTTAAAATCTCGGTAAGGCTCATATTGGTTGTGCCTGGATCACCTTCCGTCACCGGCGCATCATTAATGGACACAGTCGGCAGACTCTGCGCCGACATCATTGATTTGGCGTTGCTCGCCAGAGAGCGGCCTGTGATGCTGAATGGCAGGTATGGCAACCCACTGAGAACCGTCCCCAACATCATTGCCAGAACTATCGAAAGCATAATCCTTCTCATCATTATTGTTACCCCCAGCTATCTTCGCTTCCCACCCGCGGCGATGCATTAGAATCGCCGCGGCATTCAGGTCCCGGGACTTCGCTTCGTCCCTCACTGCTCACTGCAAGGGCGACCTTAACCAGAATCGGTTCGGAAGTCTTTACAACTCATTGAGTTTTTCTTGAGCTTTCCTTGAGGAGCCTTATGGCGGCGACCAGCCGGGGCATTTCCAGTACGAATTCAGTCCATTCCGCCTCGATGTAATAAACTATTGAGCGCCTCGGCAATTCTGAGTAACATTGGAACCAGCCGCACGCCCCAGAATCAGCCTCGTCGGCCTGCAAGTCTTAGCTGATTCGAATCGGCCCCAGTTCAAAGGAAAGGTCTACTCGTCGCGCGCTTGTTCGGTTGTTTCCGAATGATGTGGAGCGTCCACGGATTCGACAGCCATATGCCGACTCAACCTGGTATCAAAAGGAACACTGGTGAGTTCATGGCGAGGAAGTGTGTCTTCTTGCTCGCGTCCTCGGTCGGCAACGATATGGCGGCGAAGATCGTCGCAGAGGGGCTTGAGTCCCTGGGACTCCAGGCTGCAGACCTGACCGTGAACAATATGCCTCACCTGGCGGGCGTGATCGAGCGCGCGCTCCGAAGTTTCGTCGGTGATGATAAGGCGAGGCGGCTCGCGTCTGCTCTCCGGGTGTTGGTGGGCGGCGTAAAGATCGAGATAGGACGGGAACTGTGAATAGGAAGGGCAGGGGATCGACCAGTCTTTCGTTTGGGCATGTCGGGTGGAGACGCATAGTTTTATTGTTTACCGCGGCATTCTTCGTTGCCTGGTTTCCATTCCGAGGCACGCCCGCAGCCTGGAGTGTGGTGCTGATCGCGATCACGTCACTCTCGCTGAGCGCGCTGATACTCGCTTCTCTCAGCGCTCGCCAGTTCGGGCAGGGCGAGCCGGCACGTCTGCTTTGGTGGATGGTCGCGCTGATAGGGCTGACTGACACACTGGTCGCTGTAGCGTTTACACTGCCTGGCGTCGTTGGGATGTTCAAAGCCGCCGGAGTATTCACGGTGGTTACAACAGCAATAGGCTCACTATCGCGCATCGCGCTTGCTGTCGCCTTATGGATGATGATTAGAGTCTATCGCAAGGGCGGTCTGACAGTTCATCTCGAAAAACTTGACTACGCAGCGATCGCGATCTTTGCGGGGGTGGCCGTGATGTCGGTTATCCTGTCTGGCAGCGTGGTGAGGGCGACCCTCTACATCAGCAGTCCCAACTTGATCAACTGGGTTCGCCTGGCAGGCATCCCGAGCGTCGTCGCGCTCGTCGGCTGCTCGGTTTTCGGCGTGATGGCGTGGAAGTATGCAAGACAGATGGGCGGGGGTCTGGTTGCAAAGGCTTCGAGGTCGATAATGGTTTACGCCTTCCTGTGGGTATTCCGGCTCGGCCTCCTTGGCGCGCTCAGCTACGTTTACGCTATGGACCCTCTGCACCGCCCAACGTGGGTCAGGATGATTGACTTCGCATCTATCCTTGGCGCCGAGTATTTCCTGTTCCTCAGCGCAAGCTACCAGCACGAAGCCTGCACGTCCGATGTTGTGTTCGATGAGACCGAGATGGAGGCCTTTGCCCAGACATTTGGCCGGCCGCTCGCGTGATTGCCTGCGACACTGCCTTATTCACGAGATCGATCCTCTCTTCGGCCGCGAAGTCGATCCTGCCAGTTAGTCTAATACACCAACAGTTCTTTCACGGACGCATAATTATCTGCTCAGCGCGAACACCTCCTCAAGACCTGTATTGCCCTCAACCACGCCTTGCCTTAGAATTTGCGCGGCATCAGGCCTCCGCGCCGTTACGGCCCTTTTGATCTCTGCGAAGCGGACAAGAAAACTGAAGGCGGTTTGGATTGCTTTACCGGGTGCTGCGTTTGTAATTATTCTCCAGGGAAGTTGGAGCGGTCGTGGTTAACAAGCAAACGAGGGCCATCTACGAGTTCGGTTATTTCCGATTAGACCCCTCGGAGCGGCTCCTGGTGCGAGATGGCCAGCCGGTTCCGCTCGCCCCCAAAGTTTTTGATACGCTACTTGCCCTGGTCGAAAACCCCGGCCGGCTCGTCGATAAGGACCAACTGATGTCCCGGCTTTGGCCGGACACGTTCGTGGAGGAGGCCACGCTGGCCCGCAACATCTCGGACCTGCGCAAGGCCCTGTGCGAGTCGACTGGAGACCAGAAGTTCATTGAAACAGTTCCGAAGCGCGGTTACCGCTTTACTGCGGCTGTAACGTGTATTCGACCTGAGGAGGCGACCGTCGTCATGCAGCGTCACACTACCTCGCGGATGGTTATCGAAGAGCAACTCGAAACCGAGACGGGCCTGAGGTCTATAGCAGTCCTTCCTTTCCGGCCGATTAGTCCAGAGGGGCGCGACGAGTTTTTGGAACTCGGGATCGCGGATGCCCTTATCACGCGGCTGAGCAACATCAGCCAGATTGTTGTCCGTCCAACCAGTTCCGTGCGCAAGTATCTGCACCTCGACCAGGACTCGGCCCAGGCAGGAAGGGAACTCAGGGTCGATCACGTGCTTGACGGCAGCGTACAAAGAGCAGGCGACCGCATACGAGTCACGGCGCAACTCGTGAGTGTCGAAGACGGCAGGTCGCTGTGGGCGGGCAAATTCGATGAGAGGTTCACGGATATTTTCGGCGTGGAGGATGTGATTTCAGAGCAGGTCGCCAATGCGTTGGTGTTGAAGCTCACCGGCGAGGAAAGGAGGCTGATCGCTCGACACTACACCGATGACGCCGAGGCCCATCGACTCTACCTGAGAGGCCGCTACTACTGGAACAAGCGGACGCGCGATGGATACGAGAAGGGCATCGAGAACTTCGAGCAGGCGATCGGGATCGACGGGGCATATGCCCTGGCCTATTCGGGGCTGGCTGACTGTTACTCGATGCTTGGAAGGTTCGGCCTGATTCGGCCCGCTGAGATTATGGTTAAGGCAGAGGCGTCTGCTGCCAGAGCGCTGCAATTGGATGGCACACTCGCAGAGAGCCACGCTTCAATGGCGCTCGCCGACCATATTTACAGTTGGGACTGGGCAAACGCTGAACTCCACTACAAACGAGCTATCGCGCTGAACGCGCACTTCGCGACTGCACATCATTGGTATGCGATCTTCCTGGCTGAGTTGGGGCGAGCCGAAGAGGCGGTCGCCGAGGTCAGGCATGCCCAAAGTCTGGATCCGGTTTCGCTGATTATTGGCGCTGATGCGGGTATGATCTTCTATCTCACGCGCCAATACGATCAGGCCGTCGAGCAATGCCGGGCAACGCTGGACATGGATCCGAACTACTTCCGCGCCCGGATGTGGCTCGGCCGTGCTTTCGAGGAGAAGGGCCGGTATCAAGAGGCCATAGCAGAGTATCAAACGGCGAGGGCCCTGGACGACAGCCCTTACGTTCTGGAATGGCTGGCCAGAGCTCTGGCCGCGTCCGGTGATTACATCGAGGCAAATCGACTCCTTGGCGAGCTGACCAGCCTGGCAGCTCGGGTTTACGTCGATTCGTACTATCTTGCTTCGGTATACTCCGCGCTCGGCAAGACGCAGGAAGCGATCAGGTCGCTCGAGAGCGCCGTCATCGAACGCTCGTGTTGGCTGAGCCGATTGCGGGTGGATCCAATATTCGATAGTCTCCGGCCCGAGAAAGGATTCGAACGTGTGTTGATTAGCTTAGGTTTGGGCTGAGATCGTCGGTCAGGACTATGAGTAAGCAGGACCAGACTTCATATGAGTTCGGGCCTTTCCGACTTGATGCGCGGGAGCGTCGCCTGATCCGTGAGGGCAAGGCGATACCCCTTGCGCCCAAGGTCTTCGATACGCTCGTAGCGCTGGTCGAAGGGGGTGGCCGCCTGATCGACAAGGACGAGCTCATGATGAGACTGTGGCCGGACACGTTTGTGGAAGAGGGCACGCTTGCGCGCAACATATCCGATCTCAGAAAGGCCCTGGGCGAGTCTTCAGGTTCCGGCAAATACATAGAGACAGTGCCCAAGCGAGGCTATCGTTTCGTAACGGACGTGAGAGAGTTGACTGGCACCACGTTAATAGTGCAGCGGCAGACCAGGTCGAGAGTCATTGTTGAAGAAGAGATCGAACCAGCCGATGGCCTGCGATCAATTGCGGTACTGCCGTTCAAATCGTTGAGTGCGGACGAGGCCGATGAGTATCTCGGGTTGGGTATCGCCGATGCGTTGATTACCAGGCTGACCAAAATCCGCCGGATGATGGTCAGGCCCACAAGCGCGGTTTTCAAATACGCAGGGTTGCGGCAAGACCCTGTGTTGGCAGGCAGAGAGCTGAATGTTGCATCAGTCCTCGACGGCAGCATACAGAGGTGGAACGACAGAATTCGAATCACTGTGCAATTGGTCAGCGTGAAAGATGCCTCCGCGCTATGGGCCGAGAAGTTTGATGAAAAGTTCACAGACATATTCGCAGTGGAGGACTCGATTTCGCAACAGGTAGCTACGGCGCTGACGCTCACACTGACGGGTGATGAGAGGAGGCTGCTGGGGAGGCACTACACGGAGAACACCGAGGCGTATCAGTCGTATCTCAAAGGTCGCTACTTCTGGAACAGGCGATCGACTGAATCACTCAAGAAAGGAGTCGAGTACTTCACGCAGGCTATCGACCTCGATCCGAGTTACGCCTCTGCTTATGCCGGTGTTTCCGACTCGTACACGCTTCTCGTCGTGCGCGAAGCCCTGCCGCCGCAGGAAGGGTTTGCGAAAGCAAAGGCGGCAGCTGCGATGGCTCTAAGAATTGATGAGGAGTTCGCCGAAGCGCATGCCTCACTCGGGCATGCCCTTCTTCATAACTGGGAGTGGGATGATGCCGAAAGAGAGATCAAGAGGGCCATCGAGCTGAATCCGGGCTACCCTTCGGCGCACCACTGGTATTCCGAACACCTGACCGCAAGAGGAAGATGTGATGAGAGCATCACCGAACTGGCACTGGCTGCCGAACTTGACCCGCTCTCGCTCGTCATCAGTGCGGACTTAGGACGAGCTTTCTACTACGCGCGCAACTACGATCAAGTGATCATGCAGGAGGCCAGGACGCTTGAATTGGATTCGAACTTCTGGCTCTCGCACATCAATCTGGGCAGGTCTTACACTCAAAAAGGCATGCACGCGGAAGCCATCAATGAGCTTCAAAAGGCGTGTGAGCTTTCGGTGGGCAATACCGAGGCCCTGTCTTTCCTCGGGTTCGCCTACGCGGCGGCGGGGAACAGAGGCCAGGCGCTGGAGATGCTCGTCGAACTGAGTGAACTGTCGAAGCACAGCCACGTCCCACCATATCATTTCGCGATCGTCTACGCGGGGCTCGGAGACAACGATCGGGCGTTCGAGTGGCTGGAACGCTCATTCGAAAAGCACGCCGTTGACCTCTTCACGCTGCGAGTCGAGCCGATGTTCGACGGTCTGCGTTCGGATCCTCGGTTTGAAGACTTGCAGTTCCGCGTGGGATTAGCTTAGTCAGGGGCAGGAAAAAACGAAGGAGCTGGCGGATGCGGTGGTGAACGTCACGCTTGAGAATGGTTCCTGGATCATGACCAAACACGGTCGGGCTACCTATGAGTTTGGGGCGTTTCACCTTGATGCGGGCGAACGTCTGCTGCTGCATGAGGGTAAGCCTGTGCAGCTTGCCCCGAAGGTGTTCGACACGCTCGTCGCTCTTGTCGAAAACAGCGGCCGGCTGGTGGATAAAGACGAGCTGATGAGCAGGCTCTGGCCGGACACTTTCGTGGAAGAGGCGACGCTTGCTCGCAACATCTCCGATCTCAGAAAGGCGCTGGGCGAGTCGTCGGGTTCCGTCAAGTATATCGAAACTGTTCCAAAGGCTGGTTACCGGTTCGTTGCCCGGGTGACAGGGCAGGGTGATGAAAGGGAAACGCTGATCCTCCAGCGGCGGACCCGGTCGAGAGTGGTCGTCGAGGAAGAGACCGGGGAGCGTATCTGGCTGCGCTCGATCGCCGTGTTGCCGTTCAAGTCGCTGACAACCGGGGACACGGATGACTACCTTGGACTTGGCATGGCCGACGCGTTGATTACGCGGTTCAGCAAGATACGACGCATTAGAGTGAGGCCTACAAGCGCCATCGCGCGGTACTCCGGGTTGAACTGCGATCCGGTTGCTGCCGGCAGGGAGATGGGGGTCGATTCGGTGCTCGAAGGCAACATTCAGCGCACGAACGATCGGATCCGAGTGACAGTACAGCTCGTAGACATCGACGATGGGGCCTCGCTCTGGGCTGAGAAGTTCGACGAAAGGTTCACCGACATATTCTCCGTCGAGGACTCGATCTCTGAACAAGTGGCGCGGGCGCTGATCCTCGAGTTGACCACCGACGAACGCAAGCTGCTCAGAAAGCGATACACCGATAATACTGACGCCTATCAGCTCTACTTGAAAGGTCGCTACTACTGGAACAAGCGAACACCCGAGTGGCTGAAGAAGGGTCTCGAGTGCTTCAGGCAGGCGATCGATATAGATCCGACTTACGCGACCGCATACGCGGGACTGTCGGACTCCTACACCCTGATGGGAGTTTTCGGATCGATGACTCCGAATGAAGCGTTCTCACAGGCAAAGGCAGCGGCCGCAATGGCGTTGAGGCTAGATGAAACGCTCGGCGAGGCTCAGGCTTCGCGTGCCCACGCGATGCTTCACAACTGGGAATGGGAGGCCGCCGAGCAAGGGTTCCTTCGCGCGATCGAACTGAACCCCGACTATCCATCGACTCATCACTGGTACTCCGAGTATCTGCTCGCGACAGGCCAACTCGAAGCATCGCTTGCCGCTGCGGAGAGGGCGAGGGAACTGGACCCGCTCTCGCTGATAATCAACACCCACATCTCCGATATTCTCTTCTATGCCCGCAAGTACGAAGAGTCAGCCGCACAATGCGAGCGGGTACTCGAGATGGACCCCACGTTTTTTTTGGCAAGGATAAGCCTGGCCAGGAGTCATGTGCGTCTTGGCAGGTATGAGCAGGCGCTTGCTGAATTCAGAGATGTCGACGAGATTGCGGGGGACACCGCATGGGGGTTTTGGATGGTGGGAGAGATGTACGCGTCCTGGGGAAAAAGGGACGAGGCGAGCGCGATACTCGAAGGGTTGATTGATTCCGGGAAAGCATCCGTGTCGCCTTGCGGTGTTGCCATGATCTTTGCGATGGTCGAGGGGGAGCATGACAAAGCCTTCCAGTGGTTGGAAAGAGCTTACGACATACATGACAGCGAGGTCTTCAATTTGAAGGTGGAGCCAAGGTTCGACAGCCTTCGCGGTGACCCGCGTTATCAGAATCTGCTCCGCCGCGTAGGGCTCGAGAGTTGATGGCCGTCGAATCGTGAATAGTGATGCGTGATGCGTGATCCGTGATCAGAAAGTGGAATACTCTAGGTCACGCATGACGCATTACGCGGCAACAAGATGTAACCAATGACCAAACTGAATAAGGCCACTTATGAGTTTGGGGCGTTTCGGCTTGATGCGAGCGAACGCCGGTTGCTGCGTGATGGCGAGCCCGTGCAGCTTGCGCCAAAGGTGTTCGACACACTCGTAGCGCTCGTCGAGAACAGCGGCAGGCTGGTCGATAAGGACGAGCTGATGAGCAGGCTCTGGCCGGACACTTTCGTGGAAGAGGCGACGCTTGCCCGCAACATCTCCGATCTCAGGAAAGCCCTGGGCGAGTCGTCGGGCGGAGACAAGTATATCGATACGGTACCCAAGAGCGGATATCGCTTTGTCGCGAAAGTAGCACTGCTGGAAGACGAAGGTCCCTCTGTGATAGTTCAGCGCCACACCAGAGCGCGCGTCGTCATCGAGGAAGAGACTGAATCACGCGCTTCAGCCAGTTCGATCGCCGTCCTTCCTTTCAAGGCGCTGGGCCGCGGAGACAACGATTACCTCGGTTTGGGAATGGCCGACGCGCTCATAACTCGGTTGAGTAACATCCGGCAGATAAGCGTGAGGCCTACGAGCGCGGTCGCCAAATATGTCGATGATAGGCAGGACCCGTTTGTAGCGGGCAGGGAATTAAACGTGGAATCGGTGGTCGACGGCAGCATTCAACGATCCGCTGGTCACATCCGCGTCACGGTGCAGCTTGTGAGCGTACGAAACGAAGCCACGATGTGGGCGGATAAGTTCGACGAGAAGTTCACCGACATATTTGCCATCGAGGATTCGATCTCGGAACAGATCGTTCATGCGCTGACTCTAAAGTTGAGCGGCGACGAGAAGAGACTGCTGGCCAGACGGTATACGGAGAACGCGGGCGCCTATCAGGAATACCTG
>DASYSA010000604.1:0-7300 GCA_036003885.1 Blastocatellia bacterium
AGCCGTTCCCACACGAATCGTAAGCCGACGTCGCTCTACATTCTGTCCAATATTGAACAATTCGTGAAATTACCTGGGTACGCACGCTCCCATCGTGCGGCCTGCTGAACGTGCCGAATGTGCAGAGTCATGCGTGCCCCCAAAAAAAAGGCGGGAGGCCATTCGACCTCCCGCTCTTGGTTCTCGCTTTCACCCTAATTCTCTAGAACGAAAGCTTCAATGCGAACTGTACAACCCGCGGGGCCTCGCCTAACGCCAAAATCGACGTCGACGAAGGCGTCGAAGCCGTTATGCAACAGGTTCTCCCGAACAATGTCGAGGTGATCGTGGGCGATCCCTCCGTCGCATTACGCGGGTTCTCAAAGTTTACGTGGTTGAAGGCATTGAACATCTCGGCCCGAAACTGCACCTTCACCCGTTCGGTGACCGCGAACTGCTTCAACAAGCCGAAGTCGAAGTTCCAAAACGCCGGACTGTTGAACGTGTTGCGTCCCAGGTTACCATTCGTGCCAGGCGCTGGTATGCAGAACTTGCCCCCGCTTGCGGTCTCCACGCAGTTGTTCGCAAAGCCCTTCGAGTCGAACACCAACGGACCCTTAACCAGCGGGACCTCGAAAAGCCCGGTCGCCGGCTGCTGTCCAAACAGGTCCGCACGTGAGACATGAGTATTGCTGGCAGTCAACGCGCCGGACTGAATGCTGTAGGGTTCGCCCGACTGATAGTTGAATATCGTGTTGACGGTCCAGCCGCCCAGGACGTGATTCACGACGCCAGGCGAGTTTGCCAGCAACCGCTTACCCCGGCCGACCGGCACATCCCAAATGCCATGTACAACCAGCACGTGAGTGTTGTCGAAGTCGCTTCGGCCACGATCCAACCGCCAGTTCCGAATGTCGGTAGGCGTCCGTGAGTTGGTAGTCGATAGTCCGCCGCCGGATGAGGCCCCGACGGGATCGACCGACATGTCGTCGATCGACTTGCCAAACGTGTAGGCCATGCCGAAGTCGACGCCGGCTTCGAAATGCCGCCGCAGATGAAACTGGAACGAGTGATAGTAGGAGTTGCCTCCAGAGTCCATATAGAAGATCTGACTGAACTGCGGATTGGGCCTGAAGAAGTTAGCGGCAACGCCTTTTGCCACGATGTCGGTCTGATCTATCCTCTGCATCAAGTTTGCGAAACCATTCAGCCTCAGGTCATTGATGCTGGTTGCTGAATTGATGCCGCTTGAACCTGGGAACAGTGTCGCCAGGATCCCGATCGGTGATCCCTGAACTCCCGTCGGGCAGCCGGTCCCGTCAGGGTTACAGCCACGGCCGAGATTTGCCTGAGCAACTTTAAACGAATCGAGCAGACCGTCGTGATCGAACTTGCCCTGATTCAAATCGTAGGCTCTGAGGAGTCGCAGCCCGCGCTTGCCTACGTACCCTGCCTGGGCGACGATGCCGCCGGGCAGCGTGCGTTGGATGTTCAGGTTCCACTCGTGGACGGTTGGGAGCTTCAAGTTGGGGTCGAAGGCCCCAGTGTCCGGTGCGGTCAATCGCGGAGCGGAAGCCGGCCCGGTGAAGCCGGATGGCTTCAGGCTGGGAGGCGCCAGCTCAAGGGGAAAACTCTCGCTGATTCTCAGGTCGGGCACCGATGCACATCCGGGCGTAGGGGTCCTTCCCACCGTGACCGCGCATTGAGTCGCAAGGCCGGGAACCTTGCCGCTGATCGCGGTGACCTGGAAGGTGGAGATCGGATCGAACGAGATGCCGTAGCCGGCTCGCACGACGGTGTTGCCGTTGCCGAATGGATCCCAGGCAAAGCTGAAACGCGGTCCGAACGCGACGCTGTTGTCGTTGCTATACCAACGGCCCGCGCGAGTGAAGTTGACCGGGCCCTGTGAGCCATCGATCGGCTTGTCGGGCACGAACGAGAGCTTGTTGGTTTCCGTCGGCGCCGGGTTGTATTCGATCCTCAGACCGTAGTTGAGCGTCAGGCGCGGTGTCATCTTCCACTCGTCCTGAACGTAGTAGTTGTACTGCTTGATTCGGTTTCCGTTGACAAACAGCCCGCCGACTCCCAGAAACTGATTGCTGTTGAGGTCGCCGATGAATCCCTGGGAGAGCCGTGCGGGGATTCCAAGCAGCTCGTTGACGGCGGTCTGCAGTGAGGTCAAGTCCTGACTGGCAATGCCTACGCGGCCGTTGGGGTTTGTCGGTGAAGTGGCGACAAAGGTTGCGGGGAAGGTTATTCCCGTCGGCGCCCGAGTCGCCGAACTGAAGGTAATCGATGGTGCGAGGTTGAAGCCGCCCGCAAGCCCGCGAATATCGTTGTGCCGCAACAAGCGAATGTTGAAGCCGCCGCGAACGACGTGCGCTCCTTTAATCACGCTCAGGTTATCGATGAACTGGATGGTGGTAAGCGCGCGCTCGGTGTGCGGAATGTTCAGCACTGGAGTGCTCACGTTGGTAAAAGAATACGGTTCGATGTTCGGAAAGTCCGGGTTGGACTCGCCAAAGGTGAAGAAGAACTTGAACCGCGCTAAGCCCGTCGTGAACTCATTGACGATCCGAGACGAGAAGACCCGGCGGTAATTTAGCGCGAGGTTTCTCGACAGGCGCAGTACCTCGCCGAGTGGTGGAAAATTCGGGAAGACCTTGGGCCGCGCGTTCAGCAAGTCACCATCCCTCGAGTCCTGGTTTGCGTAAATGAAGCGGCCGAAGACCGAGTTGTTCTCGTCAAACTTGTGGTCGACCCTTCCGATGAAGTGCGGACCGACGGTGCGCTGCGGCGCGTTCCAGGCGAACCCTCCTGTGTTGAGGCCGTCGCCTACGTCGAACGTGTTCGGCTGCGGAAACTTGTTGAGGAATGCTGCGATCTTCTGGTCGGCTCCGATGTGCCTGGGATCATTGGCAAAGATGTTGAACGTGTCGACGCAGTTTGCCGTTACCGTCGAACTGCACAACGGAACGTTGAGGGCCCCGGTGTTCGGATCGACCAAAAGGGGCGAGTTCTGTTGAATAATTCGGCCGGCGATCACAAGCGGGTTCTTTGGATCCGGTTTGAAGTAGCGGAAGATCCCGCTTCGCGCGTTAGCAGTGAATACGCGAGGGATTCCGAAGCTCTGGGCGATGGGCTGGGTGAAATTGATGCGCTGTCCCTGCCACCCTGCGAAGAAGAAGGTCTTGTCCTTCTTGATTGGGCCTCCACCTTCGACGCCGAACTGGTTCAGGTGAAGCTCAGGTCGCACGAGGCCATTGGCGTTATTGAAGAACTCGTTCGCGTTCAGCGACGTGTTGCGGAAGAACTCGAACGCGTCGCCGTGAAACTGGTTGGTCCCCGCGCGAGTGGCTATTGCGACCTGCGCTCCGGAGTTGCGGCCGAACTCCGCGGTTGCGTTGTGAGTCACCACGCGATACTCCTGAATGTTGTCAGGGTTGATGCGGTAGAGATTCGACTGCGGGTTTGGAACCGACGGTTCGTTGGCGTCTATGCCGTCGATGGTGACGTTGTGAGAGCGATCACGCGAGCCGTTGACGTGAGTGCCCGATCCCACGCCGTTGTTGGTCCGCTGTATCAGGCCCGGCTCGAGTATGATCAGCGTGAGCGGATTGCGGCCGTTGAGCGGCAAGTCCCGAATCGCGCGCTCGCCGACGACGTCACCCAACATAGCGTGGCTGGTTTCGATTCTCTCATAACCGCCTTGCACCTGAACGACTTCACTCGCCGTTCCGACTTCGAGTGGGGCGTCCACGACAAGGGGAGAGCCGACGGTCAGCACGTTCTTTGTTGCAGTGTGGGTGCGGAAGCCCTTGGCTTCGACGGTTACTGTATAGGCGCCCGGCGGCAAAGCCGGGAATGCGAAGACTCCCGCCGAGGTGGTCTTGTTTGTGTAGGTGACACCAGTTGCCTCGTTCCTGACCGTGACCTGCGCATCAGCAATAACCGCGCCGTGTTGATCTGTTACCGTGCCGGTGATGCGAGAGGTTCCCACTTGCGCCAGTGCGCCAGCGGATAATGCCAACAGGAAGAAGCAGAGGGTGATGTAGCGGATTGCTTTCATAGGTCCCTCCTTTGTCTGAATGTGAAGCGTCCTTTTCTGGCCTATCGTTACCTCGCTGTGCTTTTTAGTACCAAGTGGAGCCAGCATAGAACTGAGATAACAATGTGTCAATCCCGAGTCCACCGAAGCAGGTTATTGCACTTTATTTGAATCCTGAATCACCGCTCGCGGCCGCTGAGCAGGACGTTGGTTGAGGGCTTGGAGGCGCCTGTAGTCGAGTTAGATCTCGGATTGGAGACGGTTCAGGTTAGAGGAAGAAGGCTGGGTCGGGGGCTCGGCGTGCGTTGAGTATACTTTTGATGATAAAGACTAAGGACTGGCTTTCGAGAAAGTTCCTCTGAGGCGTGATAGTGACTACCGGATCCTAAATCCTAAATCCTAGATCCTAGATCCTAGATCCTAGATCCTACTTCCTAGTTTTCCTTCGTGAACGGATGCTCGAAGCTGAGGTACAGGAAGATGCCGCGATCGCCGCGACTGGGCCCGACGCCGATCGGCACCGCGATTCCCGGAACAATCTGAAGTCCGCTCTTGAAATTGTAGGCCCAACGGATCCCGGGATTCACGAACGCACTGCTGTTGCGCTCCCTCAGGCGTGGTCCGATCACAGACTCTTCACTTAGCCATACTGTCTCCAGCATCACATTGAACCTCGAACTCGGCTGCCAGATGAAACTCTGGCCCAGGTTGTAATCGTGCAGTGTAGCCTTTTCACCGAGCGCGTTTTTCGCAGACGGAGTGTATGTGGTGCCCGCGTTCCAGTGAGTCGCCAGGCGATCCGAAACTACCACGCTGACGGGAAAGTTAGTCTGGTAGCCAGCGGCGCCCGCGCCCAGACCTTTCTTGTCGTCGCCAGTCGGCACCAACAGGGTGAACCGCGGCGCAATGGCGACACGGCTGTCACCATTGCCGAGCAACTGATACCGATAGTTCAACGCAATGTCGCCGACTCCTTTTCCTCCGTCCGGAGCGTGGCCGATTCTCTGAACCGGAACGGTGAAGCTGAACTGGTGCTTCTGGCTGAACACCGGCCACTCTTGAGTGAAGGTATAGACCCAGTCTCCGTTGCGCTGCCGCAGGAAAGAACTGATGTGCTGGACAACACCCTTCTCCTGATTGTAGGCCTCTTCTATCAGAAAACTATTGTCCTGAATGATTGGAGGCTTGGGGTTTTGAGTTCCCGCGGCCGGTTGTTGCGCCGGAGTTGAGGATATCGCTAGCAAAAAAAACAGAGGCAAGAGACCCCGACTCATCGGCGCAGCTCCTGTTCATCGGAGTTAAGATCGACCGGTAAGCCCGGCACCGAACAGCTGGCCGCCAGTCGTGATCGCTCAGGTTAGCATGTGGCCGCGCTTCGGTCCAATGGTGCAGGATCCAGTGTTGCAGGATCTAGGATCTAGGATTTAGGATCTAGGACTTAGGAAATAAATCCTAGATCCTAAATCCTAAATCCTAGATCCTGGATCCCGAGGTAGGCAATGATCAATACGCTGGTGTTCGATCGCAAAACTCTCGAATTTACGAGCACCGACGATCCGGAACAGATTAGTAATCTGTGTGAAGTTGACACCAACATCGTTTGGGTCGATGTGGCCGATCCGACAAGCGCCGACTTCGACGAATTGGCGCAAGAGTTCGGTTTTCACCCGCTCTCAATCGAAGACTGCCGCCAGGAACATCAACGGCCGAAGGTAGAAGAGTTCGCCGGCTACTACTTCCTCGTTCTATATGAAGCCGAATTGTCCGAGGATCGCGGCCTCGAGCTCCGCGAGTTGAATATCTTTTTCGGCAAGAACTTCCTGGTCAGTGTTCACAGCCAGCCGGTTAGAGCCGTAAAGACCGGGGAGCGACTGTGGCGAGAGTGGAAGGAGGACCTGGCTCAGCGAGGAACCGGATTGCTGGCCTATTTGTTGATGGATGCCGTGGTCGATGACTATCTGCCCCTCCTCGATACGCTTTCTGACCGAATGGACGATCTGGAGGATCAAATCTTTGTGGACTTCCGCCCGGAGGCGATCGAAGAGATCTTTCGCATTAAGAAACAACTGCTCTTCCTGCGAAGGTCGGTGACTCCGCTGCGCGACGTCTTCAATGTAATGTTGCGTCGCGAGCAGCCGATCATTTCACGCGAGACGAGCGTATACTTTCAGGATGTCTTCGACCACTTGATCCGAGTAGCCGACACCATCGATACGTTGCGCGACATGTTGGGAGCGACCATGGACGCTTATCTGTCGATATCCGGCAACCGGATGAATATGGTTATGAAGCGCTTGACCTCGATCTCGACAATTCTGATGTCGGTGACGCTGATCGCGGGCATCTACGGTATGAACTTTCTGTACATGCCCGAGCTGGGCTGGAGGTACGGATACGTCGGCGCGCTATTGGCGATGGTAGTGATAGGGCTTGCGATCTACTATTACTTTCGTAAAATCAAATGGCTATGAAGAGTCGAGTGCGGACGCGTGCCGGGCAGGAGCCTAAGGTCCGGCAGGCGAAGGGCGAAAGTCCTCCAAAGACCAACGGCCTTATGCGACCCGACACCGGCGCGTTGAGTGTGCCGTCTGATCTTAACGACGAGGGGAAGAGCAGTTCGATACTGCCCAACAAGGTAGTCCTGGTCATCACTCTGCTGGCGCTACTGTTCATCACGATTATTGCGTGGTTTGTAGCGCATATGCCGCCGAAAACATGAAGAAATTCGAAATTCGAAATGCGGAATGATGCGGAATCACGAATAGGAAGGTCGCATAATTTCGAATTTCGCACTTCGCATTTCGAATTTCTTCACTTGGGTGACGGTCTGACTGGTTTGTTCTGCTGCGGCTGCTCACCTTCGCGAGGAGCCGTGTAGCCCGGACGCGTCCGCGCAACCAGCCTGCGGTTGGCGCCTCCATTTACCTGCACTCTGATCGGGCGATACGTTCCGTCTTTGTTCGAGTTTGTCGGATAGTAGCCAATCGAGTATTGAGTGCGGAGATCGGTAGAGATTGCCTGCGCAATGGTATGCACCTCGGCAAGCTCTTTCGGGAAGAACGCTCGCCCTCCGGTCTCACTCGCCAGGCGGTTGAGCAAGCCCTCGGCTTTGTCCTTATCGCTCTTCTTGAAGACCCACGCTCCGTCGTTTGCCAGATCATTGGTGAAGCCGATGAGGTAGATCTGAACGTCGGTCTCGCGCAAGCGCTCCACGACCTCCTCGAACTTGTAGTAGCTGTTCTTGTCCAGGCCATCGGTCACAAGAATGACCGC
>DASYSA010000605.1:0-20765 GCA_036003885.1 Blastocatellia bacterium
TGGTCTGGACACCGAGCTCTCGGAAGTACGACCCTGAACCGTGAAGTTTCAGCGGGAGGCAAGTTCTCAGGCCGGGCAGTTCCCCTGAAGGTCATTCGCAGGGGAGGCAGGGAGATTGCCAATAGCAGACTTCGAATCTTCCGAGTTCGCCTGAGGGGAGACAGGCATTTGATCCCGCATCTGGTGACTCGCCGATTGGAAGTCCACTACTGGCAATCCCAACACCGCCTCTGTCGCCGTAATGTAAACAGCGAATCTGGTGCCCTGCGACAATGAACTCCAGGCCGCGGTTCCTCGTGAAGTCGAGCGAAGGAGCACCATAAACGTTCCTGCCTTGACTGGCAGCGGGCCCAGTCCTACGATACGCGCTGAGATGTCATCTCCAATCCGCTTCCTCTGAAGCACTCTGGATTGAGTTTGTACGGACTTGGGATTGCGGATGCTCGGGTACAGCAGACGAACCATCAGACTTCCTACCCAGCAACCCCAAGTCCGATCTTTGTAAACTGTTTGAGACCGGCGCCCAAAGCGTCCCTCGCAGATCATTAATTAGTGTTGTACGCCTCACGCTCGCTCCACAATGTTTCCGGCGTCTCGAGATCAGCAGACGAAACCCTCTCGATTCCCAGGCTGGTCTTCGCCTTTGCGTCCAACCATTATTGATACGGTTCCTATTTGTGAGAATCGACACAACACCAACACCCAACCTCCGAAACTCACAATTCATCTGCGGGCAAACGAGAGGACGGTTGCGCTACGGATGCCAGCCTTTCAAAGCTATCGCGTCAGCGGTGGGGAGACACAGATACGCTGCAGTAGCGACAGGGCGAGCAATTCAATGGGTTTCTGAAACCAGTCTTTTGACAGGGCATACCAAAACCAACTCTCGCAAGTTGAGTTCGGTGTACACCTCTGGAAACTTCCTCCGTTCTGGTTCGTCACGGGCAGTCCAGATAACAACGGATTAGTGTGCATGCACCGTGCCAGTCGGATTCAAGGGGTCGGGCGGTCGTAGCTTCAACCTCTAAGTTCTACGCACAATGATGACTTCATTAGAGGAGTGGTTTCGAAGCGGCCGGCGTGAGCAACGAATCCGGTAGTTAGTTTACACTCGTGTCGGGAATAAAGTAGCGCGGGTGGGAAGTCTCTATACAATCCTGTTGGATCGCGGAAACTCCGGTCGCAAGAGGCGCGATACCGCGAAGCCCACGAATTTCACAAATTAACCATTCATTCCCAGGTGCGCCTCCTCCCTGATGAGCCACAGTCCGCCTTTTCCGGAGCCAGGCCTCACCGGGTGGACAAGGCGGTCACCCGAACGTTGTCCAGGTAGAAGCCTTCCAGCTTCTTACGCTTAACGTCCGCGGCCGAGGCCAAAAAGCTGAAGGAGATTCCGGCTCGCCACGTTTCGATACGACGCAGGTCTATTGTCGCATGATCGAACAGGCTTCGAGTCGAAGGGCGTACATCGAAGATGACTGAAAGAGGCGGCTGCGCTGATGAATCTCTTATATTGACGGCTGTTGCGGAAAGCGCATCGGGCGGGCCTCCCGTGCCGGTGTATCCGACGAAAAGGTAATCGAACTCGATACTCGGCCTTAGCAGCGATTGAAAATCCATCAGCGGAAGATTGGCCACACCCTTGCTCGACCGGAGGGCGAACGACTTGCCGGGCTTCTCCTTCGCGAAGCAGAGCGATCTCGCCGAACCCTCGGCCCCTCTCCACTGGCCGACGTGCCACCAGTTTGGAGTCCCATCGGCGTTTGAGGGAAAGCCCCAATCCGCCGCTCCCTGCTCGAAATCCTGCAAGTATAAAGTTACCCGCCGCGCCGCAATTGTGCGGACTTCAACCGTCTCGGCGGTCCCCGCCTCGTTGCTCAAGTTCTGGTATTTGATCGAGATCGCGTCCCCCGGCATTGCCTCCAGCCTCGGCAGCGGGCCCCCATCCTGTCCGGGAACCAGGAGCCTTAACGCGCCAACGAACCGGCCTGCCGTCTCTCGGGCCAGAGTGAAGACAGCTTCCTGATTTGTGGCCAGGTTTATCGCTCGCACATCAACTGAGGGCGAATCCATCAGATCGCGATCGACTACGATCAACCGAAGAGATTCGCCGCCTCCGATTGCGGCAGGAGCGGGCGGCTTGTCATCCAGGACCAGCGCCCCGGCAGAAAACTCAGGAGGCACGTCATACGCCTCAGTCGCCAGCAATCGAAAGCCGGCGTAGCCGGTAGGAGACGCTACAAGTGCCGACTTGCCCATTCCGCGCCGAGCGAACGCGCGCCAGATCAGGTCCTGGTTAGCGGCCCCATTTGACGTTTGATCTGCCAACAGAATCGCGTCGCGCGCCTGGAGGAAGGTCGGCGCTATGGGAGTGGCTTTGAGCCCGTCAACGACCAGCCGCTCAGCGGTGCGTCGCCCGGTTTCAAATCCATAGCGTTCGATGAATAGTTGGCGCATATCCCAGAGAATCGTGCTCCAGACCGTCCCTTGCGCGTGCACCTCGGTGTAGCATGCGACGTCGCCGAATGTAAGCGGGTTCAGATCGAACCTCGTTGTATACGGGTGCGATCGGACTCCGCGTGTCGGTTGCACTGTGACGTAGCTGCCCGCCGTATGAGGCGCGTCGAGCGAGGAAGCGCCGTCGTCAAGAAATGAGACTGCGAAGAAGTCGGACCAGCCCTCACCCATCCCTCCCCCCTGTGCAGATCGAAGTCCGATGGAGGTGTCCGTGCCCGTCAGCCTGGTCGAGACGCCATGGGTGTACTCATGTATGATTACTCCGGCGTCGTAGGAGCAATCGAGTTCCGCAGGTTTGCCGTCAATTGTCGCCGTCCACATAAGCATCGCCATCAGTGGAGGCGACCCGTCGAGAGACGGCGAGAAGTACGCATTGTTGCGGGCGCTGGCAGAAGCGCCTCTCAACGTTTCGGCGCGCACCGGATCGCCGCCAATCCCTCCACGGCCGACGTTGTCCACCTGGAGATTTCGCGAGGTCTCGGTGAATCCAAGAGCGTAGAACCGATCGTGTGCAACATTCACCCAGTAGAAGAGATTGGTCGCCGAGGCCTTGAACGAATCGAGTGGCGACCTGGTGAGGTCCAGCGGAAAATCGAAGCTCCCCTGAGGATCTGCTTGAATCAACTCACCGCCATTCGTGGTCCCCTCCGGGTTGAACAAGACTCGAGCGTTGTTGCCTTCAGTGCGTTTTTCTGTGACCCAACCCAGAGGAGAAGCCGCAGTGTCTCCGCTCAGGGCGATCAGCGTGCGGTCGACCGAAGTGACCGGGTTCTCCCCGGTGAAAACCCGGCCGCTCGGCGGTTCCGCCGCGCACGTGAGAGAATCGCGCCTCAGTATCTCTCCGCTTAGAGCGTCAACCAACACCAGATAAGAGTCGATCTCGGTGGGAACGCCATAGAGCAACACTTGATACGCGAGTCTCACGTCCTCTCTCGTGACTGGGTAGTAGACAATGCTGGCTTCTGTGCGCCCGTCGACATCGTCGGATGAGAAGACCACCCGCTCCCGTGAGGGCAATGTGTCACGCACTACCGACAAGTTGGAGGTGATCACTGCTCCGCACGCGAGCGCGGCGCGACTAAGGGCGACTTCAGGCGCGAGCGCAGGTCCTCGGCTCGGGGCGCGACGTTCCAATTCGGGAATGAAGCTTCCGGACGCCGAACGAACCCGGCCATCGAGATCGATGATGAACAGCATCTCCGAATCAAACACGCGGATCCCTTTTGCTCTCTGCTCCAATACGAGTCGCGTGAATCCGGAGTCGATGTCCGTATCGCGTGCCGAGATACGAGCGTCGTCGAGTTGGCGAGCGGCCAATTCAAACAACGTGCTGTTGTTGCGCACGAAGTTCCTGGCGATTGCCGCGGGATCTTCCGTCGAGGGCGCGGTCAGCGGAGCCTTGAGAGAGAGCAGGCGATTCGGCAGATCCAGTTCTTCGTTCCAGTCGAGCACCAGGTCGTCCGGCATGGCCGTCTGACCCGCCAGTTCGTGCTTCTTACGTTGGACCCTCGCCCTGTCGAGGCGATGACTGTGGAGCGACCTGATGTCGAAATTGGGAAGCGGCGCGAGATCAACAATCGAGTCTGAGTGTTGCGCGGATGATCGATAGGCGGCGCCCGTCGGTACGAGGAGCTGAGACTGTAAGGCCATTAGCGCGACAAATACAAACGCGCCCATCTTCCTGTGTACCTGTATTGACATCCGGGGAGAACTCCTGGGGGTCGAATATTCTACAGCGCTGGCGAGTCGGCCAGTTTAACACAAAAGGGAATTTCGAATTGCGAATTTCGAATTGGGGAATTCGCAATGCCACACTGGTCCGACAATTCGAAATTCGCAATTCGCAATTCGAAATCAAGCAATATACGCTCGGCAGAGTTTTATGAACGACTCGAGCGGTGGCGGAAGATACTCGCTCTTCAAGTACGCCACTCCGAACTCCCACCGCAGGTTCAGGTCCCGCACCGGCACCGCTCTCAAGGTCTCGCGAGCAACATTGGTGTGGACGGAGCGTTGCGGCAATATGGTCACGCCGAATCCAAGCTCGACCATCTTTATGATCGCCTCGGTGCGTTGGAGCTCCATCAGTATATGCGGATTCAGCCCGCTCTTTTCAAAGAAGAGGTCGATCAGCCGCCGCGTATTGCCGCCCTTCTCGCCCAGGATCAGTGGCTCGGCGGCGAGCTGCTGGGCCGCGATAATTCGGGAACGTGCGAGCCTGTGCTCGGGGTTCATCGCCGCCACCAGCGGGTCGCTGCGCAGAGTCTCGGTTGTCACGTCCGACTGCTGGACCGGAAGCGAGACGAGGCCGGCGTCGATGTTGCCCGCCAGAATCTGTTCGATGATGAACTCGCTGGTGCCGCCGATGACTGACAGGTCCAACAGCGCGTGCCGGCGTTTTATCTCGCTCAGAATCTCCGGCAGCGGGTTGGCGGTGACCGCCGTTGAAGCAACTCCTACGTGCAGGCGTCCGCGCGAGACGCCGCCGATTGCCGCGAGATCGGCCTTGGCATCATCGTGCGTGCGAAGGATCGTTTCCGCGTGTGCGAGGAGCGCCCTGCCGGTTTCAGTCAGATACAGTTTCTTGTTGACCCGAAGAAAGAGCGGCGAGCCGATCTCCTCTTCCAGTTGGCGGATGTGGACGCTGACGGCGGCTTGCGTCAGGTGCACGCGCGAAGCGGCTTGCGTAAACGATCCCGCCTCGGCGACTGCTTTGAATGTTCTTAGAAGCCTGATCTCCATGCACTGTGGTTGGGTCGTGGTCCGCCGCTCGTCTTCGGCCGTGTTGGCGGAAGCCGCTAGTCTAGTCATCTGCCTGGCGAGCGTCAAATGATCAAGACCGTGGCGAGGTCTAAAAGGTATGTTGAAACTGGGACTGAGTTCGACAATGAGCTGAAGGGGTGGAACGACGAATCTCACGAATAGGAAGTTTCATGCCTTGCCACGGGGAGGCTCATTGGAGGGGGCCTCATAGTGTAGAAATACTCGAACTCCGCCTGATTTCGGATTGCTGATTTCGGATGCCGGGTTTAGATTGTTGCTGGGCGTCTTCGGTTACCTTGCGGCGCGCTTGGACTACAAGTTCCTGAACGGGGTTTCTACAAGCCTGCAAACGCTTGCTGCGGCTCTCCTGAACAAGACGGCCCGGAAGAATCGTGAAAAAGCCGTCGGTCAAGATCGACACCCTCCTCGAACCTCTGCTGCCGCCGGCCAGCGACGAACAGGCTGACGACGTCGTATCGCGGCTTATCAGCTTGTATGCCGAGCCGGTGATCAAAGGCATCATTCGCTACAAACTCCACCTCAGCTCGCACCACGTCTCCCAACGAGCCGAGGCCGATGACATTTATCAGGATGTCCTGGTGCAATTCCTGACTGAGTTGAAGCAGCTTCGCAAGCAGCCCGACTTGTATCCGATCACTGACGTGCGCGGGTTGGCCGCGGTGATTGCGCATCGAACGTGTTCCCGCTGGATGCGCCGCCAGTTTCCGGAGAGGCATTCGCTCAAGGCGCGACTTCATTACCTTCTGACGCACCAGCGTGGCCTGGCGCTCTGGCAGGACGAGAACGGGAAAATCGTTGCGGGCTTTGCTGTGTGGCAAGGACAAGAGAAAGCGACGACTGTAGAGCGACTCGGACAACTGTCGGATCAGGAAGACGTGCTCGCTCAAATCGAATCGCTCAAAGCCAACAGCCCGCGGAAAAGGCCGGGCGGCGCCCTCGCGTCGGTTTTCAATTATCTGGGCGGTCCGGTGGAATTTGATGAACTGGTGCGCACCCTGGCTGCGCTGTTGCAGATCAGGGATCAGCCGCTCGCATCAACTGATCAGAACGAAGACTCGCTCGCGTTTGCAGCCTCTGGAACTACGGACACGGCCTGGCGCGTCGAAAAACGAATCTTCCTGCAAAGGCTCTGGGAAGAGCTGGGTCAGCTGCCGTTGAATCAGCGCGCGGCGTTGCTGCTCAATCTGAGAGACGCTGAGGGACGCGGTTGTATCGCGCTCTTTTCGGTTACGGGTATCTCGACTCTGCGCCAACTGGCGGATATCCTGGAGATGAGTGCGGAGAGTTTTGCCGAGCTTTGGAACGAATTGCCGCTCGAAGACTCGAGAATTGCCGAGTTGTTGGGACTGACACGACAGCAGGTGATCAACGCGCGCAAATCAGGGCGTGAACGGTTGACCCGACGGTTGAAAGGATTTATTTGAAGCTCCGGTAGTAATAGCCGGCACTATTCGACAACTTATCAGTGTGAGAGAACGGCCAGAGCTTGCTGGCCGTGGGGAAAGAACTTGAACGAGCACCTGACCCAAAAGCAGGGTGAAGATTACTGTCGACAACAACTCCCCGCTCAGGAGTTGCTCGCAGTGTCCGATCACCTGGGCGAGTGTGAAGCATGCCGCCAGCAGGTCGAAAGGGCGCTGGACAGCGATGCGGCATTCTTTGCACTGCGGTCCGAAGCGTTTGGTGAGGCGGTAGAGACTCCGCCTCTGATGCGCGAGCATCCGACCCTTGAACAGACGGCTGGATACGTCGACGGGAGGCTGGGCGGCGAGGAGCTACAGGTACTCACTGATCACTTGAGCAGTTGCGAGCACTGTGCTTTGGTCGTTGATGACCTGCGCTCTTTCAGAAATCAAATCGGTGACGAGGTCGATCATGAGTATCAACCCGTTCCCGCTCGGGCTGAAGGCTGGCGGCATCGCGTGGTTGCTTCTCTACCTCCCATCTTCCAGCGGTCTCCCGCGCTGGCTTTCGGCACGGCGCTGACAGTGCTCTTGCTGGGGCTGACAGGCATTGTGATCTGGCGGGCGCTGCAGGCCAGAGAGGCGAAACAGGAGATCGTTGTTACGCCCACTCCTCCACCATCGGAAGATGGGGCACCGCCGCCGCCCGTGATTGCCCAGCTCAATGACGGCGAAGGCGCGATCACGCTGGACCGGGAAGGCAAGCTCTCGGGCGCTGACCACCTGCCGCCCGCCTACCAGAGCATGTTGAAGGATGCACTCATGAACCAGCGCCTCGAGAGATCGCCACTGTTGAAAGGACTCGTGCGGCCATCGAGTGCGCTGATGAGCGGCGACAAACAGGGCAACACGTTTTCGGTGCTCGAGCCTGTCGGAAGAGTGTTGCTGTCCGACGGTCCGACATTCCGCTGGTCTCCTTTGAACGGGGCGACGGGCTACATAGTTGAGGTCTACGATGAAAAGTTCAACTTGGTGGCGACCAGCCCTCAACTCACAGAGCATTCGTGGACAGCGCCGCAACCACTCAGACGCGGCGGAATCTATTCCTGGCAAGTGAACGCCATCAAGGACAGTCAGGAAATCAAATCTCCGCGTCCGCCGGCCCGGCAGGCCAAGTTCCGCATTCTCGATCCAGCCAAAGCGAATGAGCTGGCGCAAGCGCGGCGAACTTATGCCTCATCGCACCTGGCGCTGGGACTGCTGTATGCCCAGGCCGGACTCCTGGAAGAGTCTCAACAGGAATTCCGCGCGCTGCAAAAGGCCAATCCGAATTCGGAGATTGCGCGTAGACTGCTTGAAAATGTGCCGTCGCCGCGGCGCTGAGTGCTGAGTTGAAAGGTGAACAGGCGCTTTCTACTTTCACTCAGCACGCAGCACTCAGCACTCAGCACTTTCTACTTTATCTGCCATCGCCGACAAGCACGAATCCCGCCCAGTAAGAGGGATGACTCGTCTCAGGAGTTCTCATCATTTCATCTCGGCCTGGCGCAAGGCTTCGGTCTTGGCGCGATCTTCGCGGGCTTGGTACTCCCTTCAGCCCCGCGATTGAGCTTGCCCGGTCAAAAAACAAATTTCAGCGGCCGGTAATATATCGAGAAGTTGAGCAACTTCCTCTTTCGGCATTCAAAGAATTGAATGCCGCCTGTAGGAGGAAGCTCCTGGTCTGGCTGCTAACCTGGCCGGAGTTTACTCCCGATTGACACCATAATCGTGGCGAGTCGACTAACTCAAGAACGTTTACGGAGGAAAACTGCAATGAGAACGATCATCTGTTCGTTTGTGACATTGATGCTGTTGATTGGATTTGCACCGGCGCAATCAACGAAGCAAGCTGGAACGAAGACTGATAGCGAGCGGACGCTTACCCAGGGAGGGGGAGTGGCCGGACTGAACGAACTGTCCCGGGAGGCGGCGATGATTCTACGGGCCGTTCCTGACTCCCAACTGCTCGCCACGCAGACTCGGCAACTCGCTCCCGCGCCATCTCAAGGGCCACCACATCCGCCGTGTGCTGCCGACGAGTCGGTCACCTTTTTCGACGCGAAAATTACGACTCCGATCACGGTATGTTCGCCTTTGTCAGCGGGAGACTCTCTTGTCAACGCATTGTTCTTCAGAGAAACCAAGCCTACGAGATTCAAGCTCACCGACCGGGCCATTTTTCAGTCGCAGGCGAACCTTAAGAACGCAAGCCTGGCCCGGTTCCCTTATGTTTGCGCGACCAGCAACGGCCCATGGTCTGCTCGCATCATCTCCGAGCGGGGATGCATTGGCACTTGCAGTCCACATAACCATCTTTTTGTGGTGGGAGTTCCTAACAGCGTGGAATTTCACTGGTTCGGCCGACTTGATCGACATCCAGCCGGTTTTGAATTCGTCGGCACGCCCACCCAGACCGACCATCAAAGCTTTGGCCAGTGCCACGGTGGAACTGGCGCAGGTGGTAACTAGGCAACACGCTGATGGATATTGATCGCGACTCATCGATTGTCCCCAGAAGCCGGGAGCCTGCGGTCAGCCCACAGAAGCGCGGCGTCGAGAGTGGGTTCGCGATCCTGAGATGATGCGGGCAGACGAAAGAGCTACGCGGGCTGCCTGTACGATGTGTGCGGCATCGCCGTCGAAGCTATGATGGCAAATCATCTGCCGTCGCCGATCAGCACGAATCCCGCCCAGTAAAAGGGATGGCTAGTCTCAGGATTTCTCATCAGTTTCATCGCGGCCTGGCGCAGGGCTTCGGTCTTTGTCGGTTTCGCCTTCCCGGCTCCCGGCTGTGAGATCAGGCCGCGATGGAAATTCACCATCAGGTCGCGCGTGCCGGCTGATTCGACTTTCCATTGACTGACGACGGTTGAGGGTACGCCGGCCACGAACATCGCCCATGTCAAACCAATGATACCTTCGCCCGCCCCGTATCGCCCGCGAGCCGTCTCACAGGCGGAGAGCACCGCCAGGTCGGCCTTCAGATCCATCTGCATCAGCTCCCATGCCTCCAGCAGCCCGTCTTCGTTCTTGTCTCCCGGCGCGAGCACCAGATGGGAATACATCGGCGATGCGTTGTTGAGAGTTCCGTGCGTAGCGAAGTGGAGAATGCTTGCCCGCTCGGCTTCGTTCTTGACGCGATCTTCTCGGGCCTCTGCGCCGACGTAGACTTTGCTGCGGGCCGGGCTGTACAACTGCCCTAGCGCCTTGACCTCCTGCTCGGCTTCCGGCAGCGGGTCGAGCTTCTCATCACGCAGCGCCAGCGTCGCGCGCTCGACGGTCTCTTTACCCAGAAGCGGATTGCCGAGCGCCAGCAACGTGGCTGAAGCCGCCCGGGCGTCCTCGTTCTTCGGTCGCTTCCTTATCTCACGCAGGACAGTCAGCGAGGGCGCATAGGTAACGGCGGCGTCTTCGATCAGGAAGCGATTCGCTCTGGTCAGCAGCGCCTGAAACGGCAAGTCCCACAACTTGTCATCGGGCACGATGATGAGATTCGTTTTGCCCTTGAGCTGCGACTCCGCCGGTTTGAGCAACAGTGCGTAAAGCTTGAGGGCCGAGGCGCGGAAGCCGAGGTCGCGCCCCGCCAGTTGCTGTCGAAAGCCTTCGGTCTGCCTGGTCAGTTCATCTCGTTTGAAGGGCAGCGTGTAGGCATGAACCTCGGCTTCAACTTTGCCGGCCGCCTTCGTGATGACAAAAAGATAAGTCTTGTCCCCGGCAACGACATACTCGAGCAGCGCGCTCTTCGCGTCTGCGAGCAGGGACGTGGCTTCCTCGAGTCTCAGCGGCTGAGCTTCACCACGAAACGCCCTCAACTCGGGATGAGCGGCATAAAGATTGGTCTTAAACGCTTCGAAGTCGAGTCGAGCCTTTTCGAGCTGTGGCTTGAGTTCAGTCAACCGAGCCTGATCGGGTCGCGCGCGGGTAGCTTCGCGGGAAATCTGGGTGTTGAGTGAGACGAGTTGGCTATTCAGGTTGCGCTCCTGTTGCTGTTCCTGGCTGGTCATCGCTTTGGTGACGTTGACGCGGCCGGTTTGGAGCACATCCACCAGCACTCGCGCCTTGGCGCGTTCGGCGAAGGTCAAGGCTTCGGCCGGCCGGCCCTCGGCAGTGAGCAAGTCAACCATGGCGTGGTACGCCGAGACTTTGGATTCAAAGAATCGTTGGCGTTCTTCACCTCCTCCAGCGACGTTCGTGCGGAGCGTCTCGATGATGGTGATGGCCTCTTCAAAGGCTGGTCGTGCCTGGGCCGGCTGGTTAAGAGCCATGTATGCGGTGCCAGCCGCGAGTCGGGCTTTCCAGAGGGCGTCGATGTGGCCGATCTGCCCAGCCAGAGCCGCGGCGCGGGAGGCTGTCTCCAGGGCTTGTGAGTAGTGACCTTGCCTCTGTTGAACTTCTCCGATGTTGTTCAAAGTGATGGCAATTCCGGGTCTGTCGCCAATGGACTCCCTCACTGCCAGGCTCTTCTGGTGGTACTCCAAAGCCTGCGCATACTCGCCCTGGAGACGATGGATGAGCCCGATGTTGTTCAATGTGCTGGCGAGTCCGATTTTGTCGCCAAGGGAGTCTCGAATCCCGAGGCTCTTCTGGAAGTACTCCAGAGCCTGCGGGTAGCTGCCCTGGATCTGGTGGACTCGCCCGATGTCGTGCAGCGAGCTGGCAATTCCGGCTTTGTCGCCAATCGACTCCCTCAGTGCCAGGCTCTTCTGGTAGTACTCCAACGCAAGTGGGTAGTTACCTTGTTCGTGGTAGACAGTGCCGATGTTGCCCAGCAAACCAGCAATTCCAGCTTTGTCACCCAGGGCCTCGTGTATCGCAAGGCTCTTCTGATAGTTCTCCAACGCGAGCGCGTAGTTGCCTTGTTGATCAAGGATGGCCCCAATATTGTTGAGACCACCTGAGATTCCCGACTTGTCACCAAGGCTTTCGAACATTACCAGACCCTTCTGGAAGTAGTCGAGAGCCCGCGGGTAGTCGCCTTGCATCCAGTAGACTATCCCGATGTTACTTAGTCTGCGGGCGATTCCAGTTTTGTTGCCCAGAGTCTCCACAATCGCCAGGCTCTTCTGGTAGTACTCGAGGGCCTGAGGGTGGTTGCTTTGTAACAAATGGATGGTACCAATGCTGTTCATTGTTTCCGCAGTTCCGGACTTATCACCAAGAGCCTCGTATGTTGCCTTGCTCTTCTGGACGTACTCGAAGGCCTGCGCGTAGTTTCCCTGCGAACGGTGGACGTTTCCGAGATTGAGCAGAGTGCGGGCAGTCAAAGGCTTGTCACCAATTTGGTCCGCCAGGCTGTTCGCCAGGCGGTAGATGGTCTGCGCCTGCTGAAAATCCCCCTTTCCATAGGAGCGGTCGCCTTGACCGGCCACCGCACGCACCAACGCAGACGTCACCAGGTCTTTCTCGTCGGCCAGCAACCCCGCCCGCTCGGCCTCTGTTCCGGCGTTCACCAGCGCATTCGCCAGGTCATTCTCCGCCTCCACATATCGCCATACCTTCCATCTCCCTTCCTCGCTGACCAGAGCAAAGTTGCGCACCATTTGCTGCTCGCGCTTCTGGTTGTTCTTCAGGTCGGTGGCCGTGAGATCAACAGTCGCGCGAAGGCTGGCCTTTCCTTCTTCTACCTTGACACGCGAGATCCTGGGAGGGCTCAAGCGGTAGTCCTCAGTTGCAAACTGCCGCTGCCAATTCTGTTTGAGGGAAACATAATCTGGTGACTTCTCGCTCCACAGGCCCAGCAATGCGTCCACGTCTTTGTTGGCATACAACGTGAAATACTTTTCCACCACCGCACGCACGGCTGACTCGGCCGGCGACTGAGATGAATTGAGACCAGAAGCTGAGACTTGAACCTGAGCGAAGGCAGAACCGATTAGGCTAAAGCTCAAAGCCAGTGCGTACCACGACGCGCGGAAGGCGAGCCGCATTGAACACCCCCTTGTGTGGCTCGGATCGGCGATAACCGCACTCCGCCTCCAAAAGAGGTTTCTGCGAGAAGAGAGATGCGGGCAAGCCAGGATGAGGCATCAATGACATGGCATCGCCTCCTTACCGATCCAAATGAGCCGCTCAAAAAAAATTCTCGGGCCGACAGTAATATCTGATGAGGTTCGCCAACTTCCTCTTTCGGCATTCAAAAGCGAATGCCGGCCGGAAGAAGTAAGTTCCCGTCTCTTTGCTGATACCTGAGGCGGAGTTTACTCCCTTCCGTTGAAAATGCAAAACCGTGAACCGGTTAATGGCACTTGAGAGACTGATCATAAGGAGATTTAGTATGAAGAGAGTTATCTGTGCAATCGCAATGCTGGCATTGTCGGCGAACCTTGCTTTGACTCAATCAACGAAACAGAAAAAGAGCAACAACCAACCCGCGGCCCAGAGTATTCAGCCCGCGGCCGTGCAGCCTCCGGTGACCGGTACTGGAACGCCTGGGCGCATCTCGAAGTTTGCGGCTGCGTCCGCCCTGAGCGACTCAGTCATAACCGAAGACAAGGACGGGAAGGTGGGCATCGGCACTGCGACTCCCACCTCGACGCTTACGGTAGCCGGGCGGATCGAGACTACCGCCGGCGGATTCAAGTTTCCTGATGGCAGCACGATGACCACCGCCGGCAACGTGCTGACTTCGGTCGAGCACGACCCTACGCTAAAGGGAAACGGAAACGCAGCGTCGCCACTTGGACTGGCCGTACCGCTGATCTTTGCCGGCAACGTCAATGACGGGAACGGCGTGATCACCGTGACAAACGTCGCTGCAGGCGGCCCGGCAGTATTTGCGGTCGGCGGCAACAGCAGTCCGACTATCGGCGGAGGCTCGGGATTGCTGACGCTGGGCGGCACCGGGACTAACGCGCCCGGGGGCGCAGGCTTGGTAGGATTCGGCGGCAACGCTACAGGGGGGTTCGGAGGGCTCGGCGGGAGTCTTATTGGCGGGGTCAGTACCGCCGGTGACGGCGGCGATGGCGCCTTCCTTGTGGGAGCGTTAGGCGTCGGCACGGGGAAAAAAGGGGGCAGAGGACTCGTGGCCCTTGCGGGAGGAGGAGCTAGCGGAGCTACAGCTGGGCTAGCAGGTGTCTTCATCGGCGACGTGGAAGTGTCGGGCATGCTCTCGAAGGGAGGCGGCTCGTTCAAGATCGACCATCCGCTCGATCCCGCAAACAAGTATTTGTATCACTCATTCGTCGAGTCGCCCGACATGATGAACATCTATAACGGCAACATTGCAACTGACCAGAACGGCGAAGCAGTGGTCGAGCTGCCCGAATGGTTCGAGGCATTGAACAAAGGATTTCGCTATCAATTGACCGTCATTGGGACGTTCGCTCAGGCGATAGTGGCGGAGAAGGTCAAAGGGAACCGGTTCACAATCAAGACCAGTGCGCCGAACGTGGAGGTCTCATGGCAGGTAACCGGAATTCGCAAGGATGCCTTTGCCGACAAGCATCGCATCCCGGTCGAGAAGATCAAACCTGAGATCGAGCGCGGCTACTACCTTCATCCTGACGCCTTCGATCAGCCCGCGGAACGCAGCATCGAGTTTGCGCGTCAAGCAGATGTCATGATGCAACTCAAGGCGGCCAGCGAGAAGGTGCAGAAAGAGAAGAAGGACTGATTCTTGGGGCGACGACCATCTACCAGGCTCGGCAATGGGAGTTCATTGCCGAGCCTTGCGTGAATGACATTTCGTTGTCGCGCGCTACCCTGGGGAAGGTCTGCAGGGATCTGGTGCACCCGACACCGGCTACATCGCACCAGTAGAGCTTCCCGATGGTGCGATCGTGCGCGCACCGCTTGATAACCGCACGAATCAAATATCAGGTCAGCCGCTCCCGTAGCCATTATTCTCAATAAAAACTCTCAGCGCCTCCTCTGTGTCACTGTAAGAGTCTGATCGGCTATCAAGATGGTGGCGCTGCGCGTGGAGCCGGTCGTGTTGCGCTCAACCCAATAGCTGACCTGTCCGTCTCCGCTGCTTCCTGCGTTGACGTTTATCCAGGTCGCCGAAGTTGAAGCCGACCACGGGCAATCTTTCGGCGCGCTCACATTCACCGCGCCACTTCCGCCGCTGGCACGAAACGTTGCGCTCGTTGAACTCAGGGAATAAGCGCAGTCTGGCGGGGGGGGAGGCGGTGGCGGCGGTGCACCGCCGGCCGCACAGTAGCGACCGCCCGGGTCCGCTGTGGCTCCTCCCCAAACAATCATCTCGTTACCCGTCCATACTGCGGTGTGAAAATATCGCCCAGATGGTGTGCCGGTCGTATCCGTCGCTCTCCAGCTATCGCTCGCAGGATTGTAACGTCCTCCAGTGTCGATGGCTCCCTGGATGGGGGCGACGCCACCCCACACAATCATTTCATTCCCTGTCCACACTGCCGAGTGATCCTGTCTGACGGAGGGAGCACCGGCTGATCCCACGGGCGTCCATCTATCGGTCGCAGGGTTGTATCGGCCGCCGCTATTAAGGTACGTGCTCCCCTGAATGCCACCCCACACTATCATCTCGCTGCCCGACCACACTGCCGTGTGAGAGTCCCTCGGCGACGGGGCGTTGACCGTGCTTGTCAGTTTCCAACTATCTGTCGCCGGGTTGTATATGCCCCCGGTATTGACCTGGCCGTTTATGGACTCACCGCCCCAAACAATCATCTCGCTTCCCGTCCACACCGCCGTATGGTAGCGGCGGCCGGCAAGGCCGACCGGCGTCGCGATCGGCTGCCATGAGTCCGCTCGAGGATCGTACCGAAAGCCGTTCGTGGTGAAGTTGGAGTTCTCATTGCCTCCCCATATGATCATGTAGCTCCCCGTCCAGACCGCGGTGTGGGCATAACGCGAAGTGGGAGCGTTCGATATTGTGGTCCACCTGTCACTCGTTGGATTGTAACGAGCACCGGTGTTAGAAAACTGGTTGCCGTTAACTGAACCCCCCCAGACGATCATTTCGGTGCCGGTCCAGACTGCTACGTGGTAACGACGTCCGGCGAGTGTGCCGGCGGCCGAAATCGGAGTCCAGCTGTTTGTTTCAGGATTGTAGCGACCACCGTTATCAAAGAAGATGCGATTGTTGTAACCGCCCCAAGTGATCATTTCGGTTCCGGTCCAGATTGCGCTGTGTCCGTACCGCTCTCCCGGGTCGCCAAGAGAACTGATGTCTGACCATACACCGTCCCGGCACAATGACTGGGCTCTGCTGGAAAAGCCGCCGGATGGGATCCACATTATTAGGAATAATAGCGCCAGCGCGATCAAGGTTCCGGGAAGTCTCATTATTTTGCCTCCATTTGAATGGAGCGTCTATCAGTGACGGCGTACGGACGAGTGGCGCTGTAGTGAGTAGTCGCGGTTTCCAAAAGTCGGATCTGCTTTCCTACCGCAATAGACACCTCTCCGCAATCAGTCGACGCCCATTGTTCGACCGAGTCCAATTATTGTGTTTGCTCAGTCTTCTTAGCGATTCGCAACAGGTGTGCCAGATCCGGTCTCGCAGTCGACTCGAAGCATTTGTTAACCCTGCGGCAGAATAAGGATCGCAGAGCTGTCCTTTCTTACCTGGAGATGTCTGAAAACCGCACAGGTTCGTCCGATATTATTGCGGCGTGCTCTGACTGAGAGTGCTAATCTTGATGTTGAACGCCATACTAGCTCGACAGCGGTGAACGGCGACGGCTTGCACGATTTGCTTTTCTCGAGGGCACGGGATAAAAGACTGATGAAACGGATGCAGCAGATCGGATGGAATCAGATCCGCCCGAAAGCCTATCATCCGTTTCCTCTTTTATCAGGTGGATAATCATGAGGAGCTTCATATCAGCCGTACTGCTTTTGTCCGTTCTCTCCCCTCCGATCTGCGCTGCTGACACATCCTATCGCGAAGCCGCACTTCAGGCCGCCCGATGGATAAGGGCTTCAACCATACAAGCTGGACAAGGCGCTGTCTGGCCTGCAGATCCTCGCGATGCGAAATCAGTCAACGACACGCTGTACGCTGGTACTCCGGGTGTAGTCCTCTTCTTCATTGAAGCCTATCGCTCGACCGGCGATCAGTCATTCCTGAAGGACGCCCGCGCTGGAGCCGATCATCTGCTGGAAGCGTTCCCAAGTATCAAGGCGTCTGGTCTTTACGAAGGGATCGCAGGAGTCGGGTTCGCTTTGATGGAAGCCTTCAAAGCCACGAAAGATTCAAGGTATCGGCGAGGCGCGCTGCGATGCGCCCGGCTGGTGGGCGAGCGCGCCAGAAAAGCCGGGAACGGGATTGACTGGGATGATACAACGGACATCATCGCCGGGGGCGCGGGCATCGGGCTCTTTCTGCTCTCTGCCGCTCGAGAGCTGAATGAGCCGGCATTTCGCGAACTCGCGATCCGTGATGCGTACAGACTGATCGAGCTGGGCCGATCCGAGAAGAATGGCTTGAAATGGGCAATGAACCCTACCTTCGCGCGCCTAATGCCCAACTTCTCGCACGGCACAGCGGGTATCGCGTACTTCCTGGCGACTCTTTATCAACAGACCAGGAAGAAAGAGTTCCTCGATGCCGCGCTCGCTGGAGCGAGGTATCTTGAAAGCGTCGCGAGGACCGATGGTGATATCTGTCTTATTTTCCACAACGAGCCCGACGGGAAGGACCTTTACTATCTCGGATGGTGTCACGGACCAGTCGGTACTGCGAGGTTGTTTTATCGGTTGTATCAAGTCACCGGCAACCGGGAGTGGATGAGATGGGTCTCCCGCGCTGCCCGAGGCATTATGACCAGTGGAATTCCGGAAATGCAGACAGCGGGCTTCTGGAATAACGTCAGCCAGTGTTGCGGCTCAGCGGGCGTCGCACAGTTCTTTCTGGACTTGTATCGTGTGACTCATAGGCGCGACTATCTCGACTTCTCGAAGCGGGTGACGGCGCAGGTCCTTGCGAAGGCGACGCAAGACCAAGATGGCATCAGGTGGATTCAAGCCGAACACCGCGTAAAGCCGGACCTGCTGGTGGCCCAGACAGGTTACATGCAGGGAGCAGCAGGAATTGGAATGCTGCTGTTGCACCTGGACCAACTTCATAACAGAAAAAGAAGATCGATACGGTTCCCAGATTCGCCTTTCTGAAAATCCCACCTATTCATTGCAAGAGACTTCTCTCTACACTTATTCGGTCGACACCATCTTTGATTCTGGCAACAAGAACAGAACGCGAGCAACACTTTTCGTTATCATATCTATAAAAACTATTCGTTGTACAACTCTTCGCTTTCCGGGTATAAGCCATAGGTGGTGGCCGATGCGGTTGTTCCTGAACAATTATCATCAAAATCAGGGATGTCACCGGAGAACGGTCCAAGAGACGGAATGAGACCGAAGACGAGAAAACGATATAGATTCGAAAGGCATCCCGATATTGGGAGCCTATGTCGCTGTTTGATGATTAACCAGGGAGCAGGAAGTAGTAATGTCCAAGCTATTGACCGTTGACAGATCGCCGGTCGCCAAGAGAAATAACTCCGGATCGCTTGAGATCGACGAACCAGTGGGGAGTGAAAACAGATACTTTCTGGGAGTCGATGGTGGGGGCACCAAGACTCATGCCGTGATCATTGATGCTCTGGGCCGGGTCGTCGGCGAAGCCTTCAGCAGAGGGTCGAACCCCCTGCGTGTCGGCCTCGAGGACGCGCTCTTACACCTCGACCAGGCCGTTTCTGAAGCCTGTGCCGCCGCCCGAATCAGTCGCGATCAGATCAATGCCGCGTGCCTCGGGCTGGCCGGTGTCAATCATCCCATCCACTACCACACGATGAAAGACGCCCTCGACCACTCGTTTGGGATCCAGAACCTGCAGCTCGTGACGGATTTCAGGGCCGCTCTGGCCGGCGCGCTGGACGGCGAGCCGGGAGTGGTGATCATCGCCGGCACGGGATCGATCTCGGTGGGAGTGAACGAATCCGGTGAAGAAGAGCGGTCCGGCGGATGGGGACCAACGTTCTCCGATGAAGGATCGGCTTTTGACATCGCCAAGCGGGCACTGAATGCGGTGGCGGCTTCGTTCGATGGCCGTTCGCCCTCGACCGCTCTCACCGATCGAGTGTGTCAACGTCTGGGCATCGCGAGCGCGGTTGACCTGCCCGGTGTCATCTACAACGGCGATTCGGAGCCGGTTGAAATAGCATCGCTGGCGCAGCTCGTGGGCGAAGCCGCGCGCGAAGGCGATCACGTCGCGCGGCAGATACTTGCCGAGGCCGGTTCGGAACTTGGAAAACTCGTGGTCTCGGTCATCCAGAAGCTGGGTATGCAGTCTGACTCGTTCGGTGTGGCCTATGTTGGAAGCGTCTTCAGCTCGGGCGAGTATGTGTTAAATGCGTTCAGGGAGACCGTGGCACGCGCGGCAGCCAACGCAGAAGTGCGGCCGCCCCTTTTTACACCGGCAGTAGGGGCAGCGAAGCTCGCGCAGCAAGCAGCGCGTTTCAAAGAGTGATCGGCAACGCCATTTGTCACTTGTCACTTGTCATTTGTCACTCTGTCATAACTTGTCATTGGTCATCAGTCGCTTGTCATTGGTCACCGGCCACTGTCATTGGTCATTAGTAGCTCGCCATACGTGATAGTCACTTACTGCTTGTGCCGAATGACAAATGACCAAATGACAAATGACAAATGGTAGACTCTTCGCCAAATGCAACTTCGTGCACTCGATCTCACAATAATAATTGCGTATCTGGCCGGCGTCATAACCCTCGGCTGGCTCTTCAGCCGTAAGCAGAAAGACACTCGCGACTATTTCCTGTCCGATCATGGCGTGCCATGGTGGGCTCTGGCCGCGTCGATTGTTGCCACCGAAACTTCGGTAGTGACCTTCATCAGCGTGCCCGCATTCGCCTATGCGGCAAATTCGCGGGGTGAGGGCGGCAACTTCACTTTCCTGCAATTGGTCGTGGGCTATCTCGTCGGGCGATTGATTATCGTAGCGCTGTTCATACCGCTCTACTTCAAGGGCGAGCTCTTTACCGTGTATCAGATCCTGGACCAAAGGTTCGGCGGCAGGGTCAAGAGAGTGGCGGCCTCGCTGTTTGTCATTACGCGCTCTCTGTCGGATGGCGTGCGCATTTACGCGACGGCGATTCCGCTCGCCGTACTCACCGGATGGGCCGACTGGAAGTCGATCCTGATAATCGGCCTGGTGATGATCGCCTTCACGTACCTCGGTGGGATAACTGCGGTCATCTGGATCGAAGTGATTCAGTTGTTCATCTACAATCTGGGAGCGGTTGTAGCAGGACTGATTCTGCTCAACCTGATACACGGCGGCTTCGGTGAAGTCGTGGCGGTTGGCAGAGAGTTTGGAAAGTTTCAACTTTTCGACTTCTCGTTTGATATTGCTCGCAGCTTTACGTTCTGGGCCGGGGTAATCGGTGGCGCCTTCCTGACGACCTCGACTCATGGAACCGACCAGTACATGGTTCAGCGCTATCTGTGCGGAAAGAACACCCGGCAGGCATCGGCAGCGTTGTTGACCAGCGGAGTGATCGTCTTCGCGCAGTTTGTGGTGTTTTTGATGATCGGAGTGATGCTGTTCGTCTTCTATCGCCAATCGGGAACGCTGCCCGCGGAGGTGACCCCGGACCGCATCTTCTCGCACTTCATCGTCCACGAGCTGCCGGTCGGTATCGTAGGACTGGTCATCGCGGCAATGCTGGCCGCGGCGATGTCGTCCTCGCTGAACGCGCTGGCGTCAACGGCGCTCACAGACTTCTACAAGCCGCTCTTCGCTCCGAATCGGAGCGAGTCGCATTACATGAATTTCTCGCGCCTGCTCACCGCTGTCTGGGGCGCAGTCCAGATCGCCGCGGCGATGTACGCGATTGGCAGGGACCAGCGAATAGTTGACACGGTACTCTCGATCGCGTCGTTCACGAATGGACCAATACTGGGTCTGTTCTTCCTTGGCACTCTGACGCGACGCGTGCGTCAGAACGGGGCGCTCGTGGGAGTGGTCGCCGGCATCGGGGTTATGGTCTTTGTCTGGGCGAAACTCAATGTGTC
>DASYSA010000606.1:0-15433 GCA_036003885.1 Blastocatellia bacterium
GCCGACAGGATCGTCGCCAGAAGCAACTCGAGCGGATTCGAATGATTGAGGCTGCATTTCGCATCAGGATACTCTTTCTTGAGCAATCGGATGATCTTGAGGACTCTCTTCTTCTCTTCAGATGCTGCCACATTCACCTCTCAGTTCGTTGCTCGTTGCTCGTTTCTCGTTTCTCGTTGCTCGTTTTTGAGTCGCGTAAGTCCAAACCAGATCAAAGAAAGAGAGACCAGCGGCAAACGAGCAACGAGCAACGAGAAACTTTAAGTTTTCATTGCTTCTTCAATCTCTTCAAAGGTCTTTGGAACGCCGGCAGACAAAACTTCGTTACCCCCCGTCGTGACGAGCACGTCATCCTCGATTCGGATACCAATTCCGCGGTAACGCGGCTCAACTCCTTCCGCGTCCGTCGCGATGTAGAGACCCGGCTCAACGGTCATCACCATTCCTGGTTCGAGCTTCCGCCATTCGTCACCCACTTTGTACGGGCCGGCATCGTGTACATCCATTCCGAGCCAATGGCTGGTGCGGTGCATGTAGAACTTCTTGAACTTCTCCTCCTTGATCAACGCCTCGAGGTCGCCTTTCAGAAGTCCGAATCTCACCAGCCCCTCCGTCAGTATCCGAACGGCCCGGTTATGCGGGTCGATGAAAGTTCCGCCCGGCCTCACCTCCTTGATTGCTTCGAGCTGAGCTTCCAGCACCAGCCCGTATAGCTGCTCCTGTTCCGGGGTGAAGCTGCCGTTCGCCGGCAGAGTCCTGGTTACATCCCCGGTGAAGTATCCGTACTCAGCGCCTGCATCGATGAGTACCAGATCACGGTCCGTAATCTGGCGGCGGTTCGACGTATGATGCAGCACGGTCGCGTTAGGACCTGATGCAACAATGGGCGGGTACCCGTGCCTCGGGCTGCCGCTTTTGCGAAAGACGTAGCTCAACGCGGCTTCGACCTCATACTCATACGCCCCCGGCTTTATCGCACGCATCGCCGCCAGGTGACCCTCGCAGGTAATTTCCACGGCGCGGCGCAGCAGTCCGAGATCGCTTTCGGTCTTGATCAGGCGCATCTCGTGAAGCATCTCGGCAGGATCGATGACTGCATTGGGCCCAGAGCCGTTGCGCTGGCGCTCGCGCTGAAACCTCCGCATCAGCCCTATCAATCGTTCATCGAAGGTGGGATCAGCCCCGAAGCGGTAATAGATTCGGTCTGCATTCTCGACCAGCTTCGGCAACTCCTCGTCTATCTTGTCGATTGTGAAGGCCGCATCCGCGCCGAAGTCTCGGACGGCCCCTTCCTCGCCTGAACGAAAGCCTGTCCATATCTCACGCTCGCGATCCCTGGGCTGGACGAAGAGCACGAAGCGATGCTGGGGATGTCCGGGCGCAAGCACGGCGACCGCTCCCGGTTCTTCGAAACCTGTCAGGTAGTAGAAGTCGGTGTCCTGACGGTACTCGTGGTCGACGTCGGCGTTGCGAACCGCGGTTGGCGCGCTCGGGAACATCCCCACGCCCCCGCTGATCCGCCGCATGAACTCTTCACGCCTTTCTTTGGGCCGGTTTGTCATGGGAATTTCGAATTGCGAATTGCGAATTTCGAATTTGTAATGCAACAGCGTGAACAGTAGACTCCAATATCCGGCAATTCGCAATTCGAAATTCGAAATTAGAGTAAGTGAGCACTACGCCCCACAGCATAATCTCCACGGGACGAGCCCTCGACGAAGCCATGGCTGAACTCTGTCAGCCTCAAGTCCTCGGGGTGGACACGGAGACAACCGGGCTTGATCCGTTTCGCAGCCGTGTCCGGTTGATCCAGATCGCGACTCACGATCACAGCTTTGTGATTGACCTGTTTCAGGTCCCCGCGCTCGACGACGACAGACTGCGGAACCTGTTGTCGTCGCCCCGGCCAATCAAGGTGTTTCACAATGCGAAGTTTGATTTGAAGATGTTGCTTCACCATTTCGACCTCGAGGTGCATGGAATCTTCGACACTCTTCTCGCGAGCCAGCTAATCGGCCTGGGGGTGGTCGACGGAGGCCACAGTCTGGCGGCGGTCACCGACAGGCATTTGGGCCAGTCGGTGGACAAAACTCTTCAGATAAGCGATTGGTCGGCGGCGCTCAGCGAGGCGCAGGTTGAGTACGCAGCCAAGGATGCCGCGCTGATGCTGCCTCTGCGCGAGAAGCTGGTTCGCAGGCTCCAGGAGTTGAACATGATCGAGGTCGCCAAGATTGAGTTCGACTGCGTTCTTCCCGTTGCCGCGATGGAGATCGCCGGCGTCGCGATTGACCAGCAATGCTGGCGCAGGCTGATGACCGACGTCGAGCGCGCCCACAAGGTTCTTTCGGCCGATCTCAAGGGAGAACTTGCGGCGGGCATTCAACAGCTCACGCTCTTTGGCGAGCCGGAGATCAACCTCGACAGCCCAAGCCAGGTGGTCGAAACGCTCGCACGCATGGGCATCAACGTTGAAGGAACTCGAAGCTGGCAACTTCAGGCTCTGGCGAGAGAACATTCTGTAATAGCGAAACTTCTCGAGTATCGCGCTGTACAAAAGGCCCTCTCCAGCTATGGCACGACGCTGTTGGAGCATGTCAATCCGGTGACCGGACGCATCCACGCCGACTTTCATCAGATCGGCGCAACGGGCGGCCGAATGAGCTGTTCGGGTCCGAACCTGCAGCAAGTACCGAATACTCCTGAATACCGCTCCTGCTTTCGCGCTCCCTCAGGCCGCAAGCTGGTAGTCGCCGATTACTCCCAGATAGAGCTTCGAATCCTGGCGGACTGGTCTCAAGATACCGCGTTGGTCAAGGCGCTTGTCTCGGGGGAGGATTTGCACTGCGTCACCGCGAGCCAGATGTTCGGCATCCCTTTGGACCAGGTGTCGAAAGAACAGCGCGCGGCGGCGAAGCAACTCAACTACGGCATGATGTACGGTCTCGGCGCGCAGGGGCTGGCTGCGCGCATTGATGCGTCGGTCGAAGAATCGGAAGGTCTGATTAAGAGGTACTTCGCGGCCTACAGCGGAGTTGCAGCATGGTTACGCGAAGCGGCTGATCGGGCGGTGAGAGATAAAGAGAACCGGACGCGCTCCGGACGTCTAATAAACTTCAGCTACGACCCAAACGACCGCTCTCAGGTCGCGGCCACTCAACGGCTTGGCAAGAATGCGCCCATTCAGGGGTCGTCGGCCGATATAACCAAGCGCGCACTAGCTCTCCTGTACGAAGCCCTTAGGGCTCTGGACGCTAAAATCGTGAACTGCATTCACGATGAGATAGTGGTCGAGGTCGCGGCGGATGAAGCCGCGGAGTGCGCGGCGGTCGTCGAGCGTGAGATGGAGGAGGCGGCGCGCGAGTTCATTCGCAGCGTGCCGGTTACCGTCGACACGGTGATAGGCGATGCGTGGCTTAAGTGATAGGAAAAATTCGAATTTCGAATTTCGAATTTCGAATTTCGAAATTCACTTGAGATGTCGCTGGGCTTCGGCTGTCCACTTGGCGTCCGGCGAAACCTTTATGAACGTCTCGAAGTCTCGCCTCGCGTCCGCATTGGATTTCAGTCTCTCTTCTGCCAGCGCCAGGTTAAACAGCGCTTCGTAAAAGTCCGGCTTCTTTTCCAGCGCTTTGGTGAACGAGGTTAGTGCCGCCTCATAGTTCCCGAGCTGGAACAGCGCTACTCCCTTGTCGTTGTCGATCTCGGCCGACTCGTTCCCGCTCGCGGCAACCTCTTCCAGTATGGTTCTCGCCCGGCTGGCGTCCCCGCTCGCGTTGCGCGCCAGATAAGCGCGTGCCAGAATCAGTCGTTGAGCTGCAGGGGCGGAGGGCTTCTCAGCAGCCTTCAGTTTGGAAAACACGCGTTCGAAGTGGAGATTGTTATCGCCGGCGCTTTCGCTTTCGCTATTCCCACGCGTGGACGAATGGGGCGAGTACTCAAACCCTCCCGAAATGCGAACTTCTGTTCGTCGCTCGGTCTTCATCGCATCACCCAGCGCCGCCATAGCGACTTGTTCCATCCTGTCCGGTTTGATGAACCAGGAGAGGGAGGCAATGACGGCCAGGGTTGCGACGGCAGCGGCAAGTGCGAGGCGTGGCAGGGATATGAAAAAGCCTTCCCTTTTGAGGTCTCTTTCTGTGGAGCGCTCGTTCTGGCCGTGCTGGAAATCATCCTCCTTGATCATGGTGAGCACCTTCGCAGATTGCATCATGACCGATGCGTCATAGGGCGTCTCCATGAAAATGTCACTGCCTTGGCTGGGTTCTCTGGATGCCTTCACGAAGAGCGCCAGGAATTCGCGACAGTCGTCGCATTCCACGAAATGGCTGTCCAACTTATGGCGGCCGTAAGCAGGGGACTTCCGCTCGAGGTAGGCCAGAACTTCGCTCTCGTCGGGACAGGCGTTCCGGCCGGATCCTGGCTCCTTCCCGGGCCGCGGCCCGCCAGCCAGAAATCGGAATAATTCGCGCACGTTCATTGATTTTACTCTCCGAAAATATCTGGAGCGCCACTGCTGCAGAAAGGTCCAAAGGTACGACCTGGATCTTGTTCCGTCGCTCTGCAATCGTTCAATCCAAGCCTGGATCTTGCTGAGCGACCCGCCCCAAGAGGATTCTTTCTAGTATCCCTCCAACAGGATAGACGCAAAGGCCTGTCGGAGTAATGCATTATTTTCCTGACTGATAGACGATTAGGGCGTGCTGAAACCCGCTAGGTACGTTTGGTTTCAGCACATGCCTTCGAACAGAACTCTTTGTTTCCCAGGACAAGTGCCCTCGTCTCCGCAACGAAAGTACCGCATGATTCGCACCTCACCATCTGAGATGTCCTTTTGCCGGCAACGTGAAGCCTCGGGCGAGACTCTCCAGGGCGACCGCCCAGAAACTTCCGGATGAACCGAATCACGAAGTACGCGATGATGCTATAGAAGATGAGCCTGATGAGTGACATCAAATATCACGAGCTACTCTTTCGGCACCGACACCGCTTTACCTGCTTTGAGATCGGAGACCATATTCTGTAGCTGAGGGAGTCTCGTGTTTCCTGGCTCCGCCTGCTTTAAACGAGATATGGCATCATCTGCGCCACGGACGTCTTTCTTCAGCGCATAAGCCTCTGTGAGGTGCTCGAGCGCATGTGCGTTTTTTGGATCCAGGTTCAGGGCGCGTTGGATCTCCACTATGGCCTTATCGGGGTTTGGCGGCTGGCGTTCGATATATGTAGCTCCAACCTCGACATAGGCGTCCGGTATGCTCGGGTTGATTTCTGAAACTCTGCGAAACCACTTCTCCGCATCAGGATAAGCCTTCTGATCAAAATAGTACTTTGCGATGTAGCCGCATATCCCCGCGGCCTGCTCGTCTCTGGGATTAACCTCAATTGCTTTGATCAGATATTCGACCGCTTCCTTCGTTCTGCCAATTGAATCGTAGGCGCTGGCCGCCGCGATTTGAGCGTTGAAGTCTTTCGGGTTCTGCTTTGCCCTGTCCATCACCTCTTTGATCTGGCCCATCATTGCTTTCTGGTTGTCCCCGCCGGGAGCCCCCGCAGCAGTTGCGCCTGAAGTCGAGGACGAAACGGCGTTCCTTTTGTTGTAGTCACGGGTCCAGATGAAGCTCACAATAAATCCGAGCATGAGACCGATCAAACCAAAAAGTAATCGCTTTGTATTCACAGTGTGTCTCCGGGAATCCAGAGTCGCCTGGGTACGCACGCTTCCAGCGTGCCCGTCCGGAAGCCAGCACGCTGGAAGCGTGCGTACCCAGGCAGTCAGATTCGTTCTCCGAGTTCAGCTAGTATTTGGAGTGAGTCCATAAGCCGAATTCTGTGCTCTCCCTGAAGTAGCTTGCCAGGCAAGGTTCCCTCAGATTGAGTGACGATCATTCATCTAGGCGGCGGATTACTCCGCGCGCTCGAGCGACCTACCCGGAGGTCGTAGCATGCGAGCATGCATCGGGCGGGCAGCCCTGATGACGCCTCCCTATTTGGTCTTGCACCGCGAAGAGTTTGCCTAGCCACCGACTGTTACCAGCGGTGCTGGTGGGCTCTTACATTAAGCCCGTGGGCCCCACCGTTTCACCCATCACCTGTGCCTCGCAGTTACCCGTGAGGCCATCGGCTGGTCTGTTCTCTGTTGCACTTGTCGTCGGGTCGCCCCGCCTGGCCGTTAACCAGTTCGCTGCCCTTTGGTGTTCGGACTTTCCTCTCGCGCCGGCCACCCCGCATCTGAAATATCAGACCCGGAATCGCCTGCGCCAGCGACCGTCTCGCTCACTCCAAATAACCGGGAAAAGTATAACACAGGCGGGGAACAGAACGTTCCGCGTTTCGCGTTTCGCGTTTTACGTTCTGTTGTAGAGGTGAATGCAGAACGGAAGGTTTCGCGTTCCGGTTTAGCGTTCCGTTGCAGAGGTGAACTGCCGGGATCAAAGAATCGACGGACTTGGTTGAATGGAGTATTAGGCGGCAACAGAACGCGAAACGTAAAACGCGAAACGCGAAACGCGTTTTAGGGCGTATCACTCTCGACTTTCAATGGAACCGCGTCCGATTTCACATCCCCGGGATTGACGACTCGCAACTTTTGATTCAACAACCCCTCGACCTTATTTCTGCGATATACGATAACAATTCGATCGTCTCTGATCTTTTCAGGCACCCGCAGACGGAGGAGTATGTCCTCTTCATTGAAGAACTCGACGACTGCTTTGTCACGAAAGTTGGCCCCCGTGATCTGAAGCTGGACGTGGGAGTCGTCGCCCTTGACCGGCTTGATCAGCGCTTCGGTGACTTCAGGCCCGACCACCTTGAGATTCGTGGCCACCCCGGGAACCCCATCGGTTCGGTTGGGGTTCACAACCTGAAACTCCACGACCCCTTTTTGCGCGATAAGCGTATTGAGATCGTCGTCGAACGTTACGATGATCCGCCCCTGGGAGCGGAAATGGACCTGCCGCCGCTCGAGCTTCCTGGCAAAATCGGAGCCCACGCCTGCCACGTAGACCCGCGCGCCTTTTCGGAAGTTGCTGCCAAGAACGGCGATCTTTACGTTTGAGAGGCCAGCAAGAACCTGGCCCGGGTCGAACGATGAAATCGCCGGCGCAAACAGCTCGAGCTCGCCTGGCTCAGAGGCGTTGCCCTCCGGGTTGCGAACCACCACCGCGAGCTTACCGGCCTCCTCCGTCAATCGCGAAAGCACCCACACCTTGAGCGCCTTGCTTCCGTTTCTTCGCACTCTGCCTTCGGGAACCTGGTTACCGTTGATCTCGACCGTAGCGCCGTTCCGGAAATTCGCTCCCCCGATCCTCAAGTTGAATCCGCCATCTCCGGCAACCGCGTCTGCCAGGGGCGTCAACTCAGTTATGCGGGGACCGAAAATGGTGAGATCCGTCTCATTCGACTTAAGATCGTCGAGTCTCATGTCGGTGATCTGAACCTTCACCTTTCCGATAGAGCTCACCAGGTCGGCTGGGACTTGAGCTCGAAGTTCAGTCGGGCTGCGGTGCTCAGTATCGAGCTGCCGGTCGCCAACGGAGATGACCGAACTGTCTCGAAACTTCTCCCCCGAAACCCTCAGCACAAAGGCGGAAGCGGGTCCGGGCACTTCCTGAGGTCTGATCTCGGAGATCATCGGATCGGACGGCCGCAGAACATGAAGAGCCGCAGGAGCTGAGATCGCCCCATTGCTCGCCTTCACCTGGATGCTCAAGTCGCCCGCACTATCGAAGAGGGCCCGTCGGAGCTTCGCGCCCAGTGCGGTTCCGTCCTTCAATAGACTGGCAGAGACCTCCACGCCGTTCACGTTGAGCGACGAACCTTCGCCGAAGTTCGTACCTTTCACAACCAGATGGAGACCGCTCAATCGGCCCTGCTCAACCGTATCAGGTTTAAGGGCTGTGATGGTGGGCGCCGATGGATCCGGCTCTTCTGGTGTGACGACATCGAAACCGACGATCACGATCTCATCTCCGGTCGACGTCGAGCATACCGCCGCAAGCTTGCGAGCCTTCTCACTGAGCGCGATTCTATGCAGACCTCTCCCGAGCTGCTGGTAAGATTCAAGCTCTCCCGTCTCCGTACTGAATGCGAAGAGGATTCCTGTGTCGGATCCTATGAATGCCGCCGAAGCGTCCCCATCGAACACCAGGTTGTTTCCCTTTGAGAACTCTATGCCTTCCGGCGGCGTAAACTCAGCCTTCACCGCGAGCTTGCCGCCGCTGCTGGATATCAACGAGACGCCGCCCGGCTTGCCATTTACGGGCCTCCGTATGCGCGTCACCCCGACAATCTCTTCGCCGGCCGCACTTCGCGCTACAATCAATCTCTGCGGTGCCGCAATCAAAACGCTCGCGAACTCGGCTCCGCTCCTTGCGTCAACTGCAAATAGCCGGTCACCCTCCGAGGACGCGATGTAGATCGTCCGTCCGTCCGCGCTAAAAGCGGGATTGTTGTACTCATCAAGGCGCGCTCCAGACGGACTGAACATGCATGTCAACATGAGCTCGCCGTCATCATGTATAGAGATCACTGAGAGACTATTGGCAACCGCACTGGTGACCGCCACAACTCTGGAGCGGCCCTTCTCGAAGAGAGCTAACTCCGAAGGCCGTTCGAGAAGTAAGAGCCGCGACCGCATCTCTCCGGTCTCGACATCAAACAGGAAGAGCGCGGCTTGGTCGAAGCTGGAAGCAATCAGACAGAATTTTCCGTCTCGTGTCAGCAACGCGCGCGTGGTCTGCGTAATTTGGGCCTCCGGAGGAAGCACCAAAAGCGATTTCAGATCGAGCTGCGCCGCGTTAGTTGCGTCGATGATACTTACAGTGGCGGGATGGCCCTCCTTTGGGCTATTCACCGCGGCCACCGCAAGAAGTCGTCGCCCGGCGCTCTCTACCAGGTTGACCGGTCCGGCGGTCTGTCCAACAACCACCGATGAGAGCATCTTGCCCGAGCTGAGGCTGAAGGAGATGAGTGATCCGGCGGTCACGGAGGAGACAAATCCGACCTTGCCGCTCGAAGCGACGACCGGCTGCGCGTTCTCGTCAAGAATCGCATAGGATGGCAGCGCAACGCTTCGCTTGTCTCCGAGTTTTCGGCGGTCGCTGCTGCCCTGAGCGACAGCGAGGCCCATCACCATCACACAGGAGATCAGTGTCGCTAGCTTTGGATTGGCCTTCACCTGCTGTCACTCCTCTTTTTAGCCTGATCGCGCTGTGAGGGGTTGCGCGTCCTGGTCGCCATCTTATTCTCTTAACTGGATCATTAGCAAGAGAAAAGCTTCGAATCCGCGTGCCGCCATCCTTGAATTACATCGCGATTCTGGCATTCCCCTCAACGCTCATGGCAGAATGCGGTTCCAGACAATCATGTCCGTGAAAAATGCAGAAGAACAGGTTTGCGGGCTGACGCTGGGAATCTAAGGCCCATCCGGGGTAGACCATGATCATTGTTAATCGCGAGCGCTCGAATGCGATCAGGACTCCGCACGGCTCGGAGATCAGGCCACTGATCGACCGCACGACGTCTGAGATAACTCAATGCAGCCTTGCCGAAGAGATCCTCCCGCCGGGTTGCGCGGTCACTCCACATCATCATCGCTCACTCGAGGAGATCTATTACATCACGGCTGGTCGTGGCTTGATGACGGTAGGCGAGGAGAGCCGGGAGGTTGTGTCGGGCGACGCAGTATTCGTGCCGCGGGGACTGAAGCATAGTTTAGAGAACACGGGATCCGAACCAATAACGCTGTTGCTGGTATGTGGCCCGGCATTTTTCTATGAGGATCAGATTTTCGAGAGCGATGAGGTGGAACAAGGGTGAAGAATCTCAAGAGGTACGAAGATACCATCCGCGAATACGCGAATCTTCGCCAAGAAACTTTCTCTTGAAGGGCGGCGCTCGTCCCCGGCGGGATTCGTGACGTTGCAGGCGAAGCCACATTGGCTGCCATTCTGGCTTGCTCGTCCCGCGCCTGCCCAATAAAACAACGGCGGAGTCGAAACCAGTGTGATTCGACTCCGCCGGGCGTTTTCCCGCCGCTCAAACCCGCGCCACGAGCAACTCTACCCGCACGGCCAAAGCGGCCCTTCAACCTGGAAGCAACGTACTTAGAAGAGGAGCTTCAAACCCATCCTCATCGTCCTTCCACCACCGTTCAGCAGGTTGTCATTGAAGTACTGTCCTGCTGCGGTGCTGACCACATTCCTCCCCGGAACCCCAGTGAACTGCGGGTGGTTAAACACATTGAACGCCTCGATGCGATACTCCAGTTTGAGCCGCTCGGTGAAGCGGAATACTTTGAAGAGGTTCATGTCGAAGTTCTTTGTCCAATTCGAACGCTCGGTGTTGCGTCCGATTGTTTTCGGGTTGGGCAGTCCCAACCCTTGAACCAAGAAGACGTCGTTGGCCGATCCGCACTGTAAAGAGTCGGGGTTACGCAGCCCCGTTGAACACGTACCGGTGGGCACAACGACCGCACGAGTGTTGTGCGGCGCATTCGGATTACCGATATCGGGTCGGTCGGCGGTGGCGAGACCGTCGGCATTCCTGTCAAACCCATTGATTATTGTGAACGGTGCGCCGGACTGGAACGAAGTCACCCCTGACACCTCCCAGCCCCCTAAAACGGTGTTGGCAAGTCCGTTCTTGAAACCCGGCAGATCCCAGATATAGCTGATCACCAAACGGTGCGTCCGGTCATAATCAGATGGACCCCTATCTACGCGGAGGCCGCCCAGGAACGACGCTACAGAAGCCGTAGCCGCGTTACTATTGGTCGTCGCGAAGACTTCGCTGGTGCTGTCAATGAACTTCGACCACGTGTAAGAAGTGGTGAACATCAACCCATGTGAGACTCCCTTGTCGAGTCGAATCTGCATGGAATTGTAACTCGAGTTTGCCCCGCTTGTGCGGTACCGCCTGATCCCCAGCAGAGGGAACCGACGGACGGCGGGAGGACCAGCATTCACGATCGGGTTCAAGTCCTCTGTCACGAAAAGCTTTCTACCCAGCGAACCTACGTACGACGCATCAAAGATGAGTCTCGCGGGCAGCTGTCGCTGGAGTTCCAACGAGAAACGTTGCTGGTAAGGGTTGCGTATGTTCGGATTGAAAACAGAAGTCTGTTGGTCCGTGGCGACCGGCGTTCGAGCCGCTGACGGAATGGCCGTTGGGAAGAAGTTGGCCGTCCCACGTCCCGCACTGGCGCCAACGGTAGTAGTGGAGAGACTGTTGGGGGAATCCGCGGCTATGTTGGAGAGAAGGTTGTTGAAGAATGTGTCGTAGCTTATCTGATAACCTCCGCGCCACACCGTCTTAGCTTCTCCAAACATCGTTCGAAGGATTCCCTCCCTGAAACGAGGCGACCACGCAAACCCAAAGGAGGGTCCAAAATTGTTATCGTCGCGTTCCACCTTGTTGGGAACCAGGAACTGAGCCGGATCAAGCGTCAACGCCGGGAACTTGAAGGCGTGGTTAGCGGGCTGCCCGAAGTTTTCATACCGCAGGCCCAGGGTCAGCGTTAATGTGTCGGTCGTCTTCCAGGCATCCTGGACGAAGAGACTGACGCGGCCCAGGTTCGGGTGGTAAACCGGATCGCCAAAGTTGCGGTTCGCATTTCCACTGGCTCCGCTGAAGTTGTCCACAAAGTTCGCGAACGCCGAATACCCTCCGCCTGCGAGAAAACTGAACGAACCTCGCTCGTTGAAAGGCGGCCGCTGTTGAGCGACCTGTCGAAGGTACTCGCCCCCAAACCGGAAGGTGTGGACGTTGACGACCTTCGACATTGTCTCCTGTATCAAGTAGTTGTTCGCCATGCGGAACTGCGGGATGTTGGTCTGGATTCCAATCGCTGAGATCCCGCCGACCGTGACATTCTGCAAGGTTGCTGCTTCTGGTCTGTTATCCGGCGACAGAGGAAACTGGAAGTTGATCCTCCCAAAAGCAAACCGAAGCTCATTGGTCATCGCAGGGCCGATCATCCATGTGTGACCGACCAGGAAGTTCTGCGATCCGAAGTCTCCGTTGAACGTAAACCCCGGGCCATTCACACCATTCGGCGTCGAGATTGAATGGTCGTACAGGTAGCGTCCTGAGAGCCTGTGCTTCTCGTTGAAGGAATGGTCTATTCGTACAGCGTAGTTACCATCGTCCTGCACCGATGAGGCGGGTATGCCAACCTGCGCGAACTCAATAGAGCCACGGTCAGCGCCACCGCCCGGTCCGACTCCGAGAGGTATCTGCGTAGGACTTGCGACACCGTTGACACCCTCTATAGCCGCCAGATAAGTATCAACTCTCTGATTCGTGCCCTGTGGAAAGAGCTGGCGCAAGCGGGCGCGGCCGGCAGCACTCGGGACCGTGAAGGGGCCGAAGTTGGCGCTTGACCGAAATCGAATCCATTGGCCGGAACCAAAGAAAAACGTTTTGTCCTTGAAAATCGGCCCCCCGCCGGTTGCCGTGAAGTTATTCTCGGTAAAGACGGCCGGTTTTTTCAGTCCGCTCTGTCGATCGCCGTTGGTCAAGGCGTCGAAGATCTGTGAGTGGTACTTCCAACCTGCAGTTCCGTGATACATATTGGTGCCGGACTTCGTGACTTGATTGAAGACGGCGCCGCCCGCTCGTCCGAACTCCGAGCTGAACAGGCCCGTTTGTATCGATACTTCAGCAACCTGATCTTCATTGCTTGGCTGGAACGCCGGGCCGCCTATCGAAATGTCGTTGTTCTCGATTCCGTCCAGCATGTAGTTGTTACCGCGCGGTCTGGAACCATTGATCGACAGATCCGTTCCATTGCCAAATCCTGTAGTGCCACTCGGCACAACCACCCCCGGCAGAAGTCGTGCGAGGTTGTACGGATTGCTCTGGGAGGTTGGAAGCTGCGTAATCTCTTTGCGGTCGAAGTTGCCCCCGCGGACTGCATCGCTCTTCTGCAGTATCTCTTCGGTCCCTGCGTTGACTTCAACGACCACCTCGGTGCCGCCTGTTTCGAGTTGTGCGTCGAAGGTGGCAATTCGATTCGCCTGAATCTGAACTCCCTTAGCTGTGTAGGCACGGAATCCTTGGGCCGAAATCTTTAGCTCGTAGCCACCCAGCTCTACTGCCTCGAACCGATAGATCCCCGAATCGTTTGTCGTAACCGTGCGCGTCTGATTTGTTCCAACGTTTTTGAGCTCTGCCGTCGCTCCCTGAATCACCGCACCCTGGTGATCAGTGACCGACCCGGTGACGGTGCCCCGGCTAGTCTGAGAAAACGCCGGCGCACTCATACCAAGCAGCATTGCCGTTGAGAGAAGCAAGGCTAAAGTCTGTGCAGGTCTTGATTTCATGTTGTATCCTCCAAAATCCCTGGGGCCCGAAGGCGATCATCTGGATGAAACTGACTGTTACAGTCGGCCGCACCGAGTCGGCTAGTACCAGAAACTAACGTGATGCGACAGAATGAAGAGAACTGGCGCACCAATTTGAGCAAGGCTAATGCCATCCGTTCCCGAAGTCAGGCACGGGAGTCACGATCTCTCTATGTGATAGAGCAGCGGTCATTACGGCTACAACCGGTGGACGGCGCCCCCCAGGTTTATCCCAATGGGATTTTCAGGTCGGGCTCGAACCATCCAATTTTTCGGATTTCTATTCAGTAATTTGTATGGATGGCCGGCTGAACGGAGTCATTAGGGTCGCGCCGTGAGGCGCCGGGACATCAGCCAGACGCAGCAGCCAGGAACGCGTCAGTGCGATTGCAACCACAAACTAATCCGAAGCGCGATCGTGAGTCTATGACTTTGCGTGTGAGGTACGAGAGGGTTTGGCAATCAGGCCGAGTCAGTAGACAGCTTTGCATCACGTCCCTGAAATCAATTGAAGAGATCATCTTTTCGGCGTAGTATGAAAAGCGTTCGTTGCTCGGCTGTTACCACGTTCCCGAAGCTTGCTGCGCCTTGCCCGCCGGCATTACTATCGAGCACAGCGCGGTTTTCGTTAAACTCTATGCGACCTCTGGACGCTCACCACCGGCCCCCAAATCGAAGGATACGTGATGAAAGAGAAGCTGTCCGTTACGCTCGTTGAGTTACCCTCTACCGTCGATGGAACCCTCAATGGAAAACTGGCCAAGGATATTTATTCGCTGCTTTCTTATCCAGCCAGGGGGGTGCCGCTGCTGCTCGCAATAATGAAACAGGCCGGATTCGTCGACACCGTGGCCATCAACCCTCAATACAACACTAACAGTCCGGGCCATCTCGACGCCGCCGACTGGAAGAGGCTACTCTCATCGGACGTTGTGGGAGTATCGGCCATCACTCGCACCGCGCCGCAGTCGTTCGAGCTCGCGCGCAAGATCAAAGAAGCGAACCCAGGAATCAAGGTCGTCCTTGGAGGGCCGCATCCGACTGCGTTGCCGCGCGAGTCGCTCCAGTTCTCCGACGTCGTGGTTATGCATGAAGGCGATTACACCTTTCCCGAAGTTGTCCGGAGATTGGCCGACAACTTTGAGGAGCCGGACTTCGACGGCGTGCTCGGCATTGCCTACAAGACCAAAGACGGCGAGGTCAGGATCAATCCCGAACGTCCGTTCCTGACGTCGGAGCAGTTGTCTGCCCTGCCCTTTCCTGAATACACCGCCAACGAGATCAAGTACATCACTCACAACGTCGTTAACACCTCGCGAGGTTGTCCGTTTGAGTGCGAGTATTGCTCGGTGATCGACAACTTCGGCAGGCAGTTCCGATTCATAGACGACGATGCGGCGATAGCGTTGATCAAGTACACAATCGGCGTCAAACGACGGCCCATCTTTTTCGGTGACGATATCTTCAACGCCAATCGAGGCCGGGTAAAGCGGATTCTGTCGCGCATACTCAGCGAAGGCGTCAAGATGCCTTACTGGTTTGCGCAGTGCCGCGTCGAGTCGGCGAGCGATCCCGAGATGCTGCGACTCATGGCGCGGGCAGGTTGCTGCTATGTCTTCATCGGGCTCGAGTCGATCAACGACGAGACATTGAAGCTCTATCACAAGCACGCTACTCTCGAGAAAAACCGCATAGCCATCGAAGAGTTTCAAAAGGCAGGTATTCGAGTGCACGGCATGTTCGTCCTTGGGTCGGATGCAGACACGCCGGAGACTATCTCTGACACATTCAAGTTCGCCAAGAAGATGAATCTGGACTCCGCGCAGTTCTTCGCGCTCACAGCGGTGCCGGGTCCCCCGATGACAACGCGCTACGAAACCGAAGGGAAGATCATCGCCTGGGGCCAGTGGCATCTATTCGACGCGCAGCATGCGGTGGTCCGGCCCAGCAAGATGACCCCTTACGAATTGCAGATGGGTACGAATAAAGCTTCGCTCGACTTCTATTCCTATCGCGAAGCGCTGCGGCACCTGGTAACCGGCCGCGGGCTGTTCAATTTCCTGCTGCGCATCAAGGGGCGGCAACTCGCC
>DASYSA010000607.1:0-10497 GCA_036003885.1 Blastocatellia bacterium
CATCAGCAGGAGATCGGTCTGAGCCCGGACCAGAAGAGTTTCATCAACGCGGAACTCCAGAAGGCTCAGGCAAAATTCAACGAACTTCAGTGGCAGCTGGCGAGCGAAATGGAGACGATGGCCTCCCTTGTTAAGCAGGAGAAGGTCGACGAAGCCCAGACGCTGGCGCAACTCGACAAGGTACTCAACCTCGAGCGTGAGATAAAACGCACCCACATTGCGTTGGTCATCCGAATCAAGAACCGATTGAGCGCCGAGCAACAGGCCCGGCTGCAGGAGATAAAGCACAAGTCCGGGCCCAGGTAAGCTGCTGATGACCCCGGTTAGTTCTTGCAGTGACACAATGTGCACCCGTCTCGAACGGGAGGAGTTAGAAGTATGAGACTGACAGCAAGTCCGAGGCGATTGAGGCCCCTGCTCTCCGTGTTTGCCGGGCTGGCACTCATGATAGCTTTCAGCGAGGCGACGAATCCGGCCATCTCCGACGCGGGATCGGTTCAAGTTCACGCACTGAAATCCAAGCTCGAGCGTCGCCTGACCTTCGACGGGGGAGCTTCGTTGCTGAGCTACAATTTCGCCTGGAGCGTCGCGGCTGATGAGTCAAACCGCGTTCACGTCGTATGGTACGACAACAGCTCCGGCAACTCCCAGATCTACTACAAGCGCTCGACAGATGGGGGGCTCAACTGGGAAACGGAGATCCGTCTCTCCGAAGATCCGGCGTTCCGGGAGCACCCGGCGGTCGCAGTCTCGGGCTCACACGTCTACGTTGTTTGGCATGACAGCAGGAGCGGAGGGCTTAACATTTTCTTCAAGCGCTCAACCGACGGCGGCGCGACCTGGGGCCCCGACTTCCAACTGACAGGCACAGGTGCCGACGCGCATGCCTCGATTGCGGCGTCGGAGTCTCAGATACATGTAGTGTGGGGGGACAACACGACAGGACACGCCGAAATCTACACTCGGCGCTCCACAGACTTCGGAGCGACCTGGGATGGGGAGAGACGGCTCTCGGATTTACCCTTCGACTCGTGGGTGCCGACCGTCGCCGTATCCGGCAAGGATGTCTACGCGGCCTGGGTGGACACTCGCGATGGCAATGAGGAGGAATACCTCAAGCGCTCCACCGACGGCGGCCGCTCGTGGGGTCCGGACACACGTATGACCCACAACGCCGCCAATTCATGGGCTCCTTCGATCGCCGTGTCCGGCCGAACAGTGCATTTTGTTTGGTTCGACCAGAAAGACAGTCCGGCGCAGCCGCTCGACGCCGAGAGGAGACTGGACGAAGCAATGGCGCTTTTGGGTCTGCGAGTCGAGCCGCCGCCTGAAGGGGTCATGGTGCCAAACCCCGAGGAGGCAGCCCGGCGCGGCGCGACCGAGAGGCTCCAACTCATCCAGGCTGCGGCTCCTGTCTGGATCGAGCGCGGTGGGGACGGAGCACGACTGCAGAGCATAATGCGCGAGCTTCAGGAACTGGGCAGTCAGGGGGCTTCATATCTGGTGAAGGAACGAAAGCTCGATGAGGCGATCAAGCTGATGGGTCTCACTTACATTCCTGGCCCGCGCGAGGACCTTCCGAAGGTCTACTATCTCGACGCAATGCGAGTGCGGGTTCAAGACAAGATGCAACAGATTCAGGCGGCCGCGCCGCGATGGGTTCAGAGCGGCGGCGATGCCGAAACCTTGGAATCGATCTTCAGGGAATTCGAGATCGTTATGAACTTCGCAACAACCGAGTGGGAAATCTACTACACCAGGTCGACCGATAGCGGGGACACGTGGGGCCCCGACACGCGGCTGACGAACGCTCCCGATTTTTCACAAAGGCCCAGCATCGCGCTTTCGGGGCGCAGGCTCAGCGTCGTCTGGTTTGACGGGCGGGACGGCAACTCTGAGATCTATTTCAAGAGCTCGCGTGATGAGGGTGCCACCTGGAGTCCTGATGCTCGGTTGACCGATGCGCCGGGCGATTCGATGCACCCGAGTGTGGCTGCGTCAGGCAAGTGGGCGCACGTCGTATGGTTCGACCGGCGTGACGGCAACGCTGAGATCTACTACAGCCGGATTAAGAGCAAGTGAGGGAGAAGGGAAGAGTGGGAGAGTGGGGGAACGGGAGAATGGGAGAATGGTAGAGTGTGGAGAGTGGGAGATCTCACACGCCCCATTGCCCCAGTCTCCCACTCGCATTCCCCCACTCTCCCACTCCCCCATTCTCCGACTCTCCCACTCCTTCCCCCTCCCATAGGCGGAAACGCCTATGCGACGTCGGTGATTCCACTGATTCGTGCGCGGGATCACTGTGCTAAGATGCACTCCGCCGGGTTGGTCGGACAGAATGTGCGGGCTGCCCAGGTATGTCCTCTTCGAGCTTTTTCAAACCATTCAGGTACTTAGCGGCATTATAGGCGCTCGTCTTCAAGCCGGTAATCAATGGGATCTGGATACTCGGGTCAAGGGTCGAAGCTTCTAATCAGGGTCGAAAGAACCTTGGAGATTCGAGACTGGGCCAGATTGGTACCAGCGACGGTTGATTGAAGCAAACTGTCTAAAGCGGCTTGAGACTCACCCCTCCAGGTCGAATGTAAGTAATACCGCACGAAAACTTCATTCGGCCCGGATCTTGTCCCAGTCACGTCCACGTTGGCGAGTATCCCTGTGTGCCAGACTCCGTGCCGTTTAAGGGGCCTGCCGGTGGTCCAACCGGTAGTGTTTGCCTGAGAGGAGTGGGTCACCCTTCATCTACAGGCGATCCTCGAGATTAGACCATACCCAGCGAAGATTGGGGCTCGAAAGTCAGACCTGAACAGTTACAGCTTTCACGCTCTGGCGCTCCAGCCTCGATTTGCGTCTCGCTGGGCGATTTGAATGGCTGAGTCCCAGCTCATGCCCTAGAAGAGGAGGAGGTACTGTTATGAAAAGAAGAAGCCTTGAGATATTGTTTGCCTTGGCGGCAAGACGCCGATTGATAAGCTTCGCGGCCGCCTGGATCATAGGTTTCCTCAGTGTGATTGTCCCCGACACGACCTGGGTCGAAATCCCTTCCTTCGCGAACCTCATTTTGGTGGCCGGCACGGCTGCGAGCGTCATCTTGAGTTTCACCCTTCTCGTCCATCATCAGGAAGTCTCCACTTTAGAGACACTGGTCTTGATGATCAGCTCCCTAACCGCGACAGCAGCGATGGTCACATTCCAGAGCCTCCCAGACGTCAGTCCGATCCGGATTTTGTTGCTTTCCGTGTGCACGTGCTGGCAGTTCGTGGCGACGTTCCTGGAGTTGAGGGACCTTGTAGAGCGAGGAAGGGTCAACGTGCCCGAGAAACCGCAATGAGGCAGACCTAACGCTATGTTGCTCGGCCAAACCCTGTTTGATCCGGCCCGTAGCATTCGAACCATTATCGTCAGCAAAGGCCCTGTTCATCCTTCTGAGCGAGCTGGCTCAGTGGGCAGGGCCACCACTACTGATGTTGTGCTGACCACAAACTACTCAGACCTGCTTCGTTCAAAGACAAAGCGGGCGATCTCGACCCGGTTGGCAAAGCCCTTCTTTGTAAGTATGTGGCTGATGTGAGTCTCAACTGTTCTGACGCTAATGACAAACTCAACAGCGATCTCCTTATTGCTGAGACCCCGAGCTACGGCTGCGGCGATCTGCTGTTCGGCTTCAGTGAGATCCTCGTCATTGATTCGGATCTGATCATCTTTCTTCGACGTCGCTACCAGCCTGGCAATCTCGCCCTGGGTCCTTTGGACGCGGTCGAGGATGCTGTCGATGATAGCCATTAGCTCTTCCGGCTCAAACGGCTTGGTTACATAGGCGTCAACGCCGGCGCGAAAGCCGGCAATGCGGTCGACCGTTTGATCCCTGGCAGTGAGAAGCACTACGGGTATGAGCCGCGTCCGTGGCGACGAACGAAGCTGACGCACCAGCGAATAACCGTCCTTTCCAGGCATCCTGATATCGCTGATCAAAAGGTCGGGCACGGTCTGCGCCAAGCTTACCAGAGCCTCCTCCACCGTATGAGCAGTTGTCACGTCGAAGCCCTCAGCGCTCAGGCACGCCGACACTGCGCGAAGCAGATTGGGTTCGTCATCAACGACGAGTAGCCGCCTGGATCTCCGCGTGGTCATTGTGTGCTCCCTCGTCTTCTCGCCATTCCGGCAGAAAGACGGTGAAGGTGCTGCCCAGCCCAGCTCCGGTCTCTACCTCGATGCGGCCGCCGAGCTGTTCCACCAGGATTCGGGCCAAATAGAGACCGAGTCCGACACCGGGCACTTCGGCAGTGGGCGCGCCTGCTGCGAGGGTAGAGTCGCCTGCTTGAATTGAACGGCCGCGGTAGAATTTTTCAAAGATGTGGGGAATATCTTCGGGCGCGATACCCGGACCGGTATCCTTGACGCTTACTGCTACTGATTGATCAACGCGCCGTGCTAAGAGCACAATCCGTCCGCCCTCAGGCGTGTATTTGATCGCGTTTTCAACAAGTCCGCACAGGACCCGCCGCAACGCCGCGCGGTCAGCCAGCACAGGGGGAATCTCCGGCGGAACCCGGGCGACGAGGCTGTGCCGGCGCGCAGCCGCGGCATGCTGTTCCATGACCACGCAGGCTCGCACAGCGTCTATTACATCAGTGGGCGCCGGGTTGAGGTTGAGGGCGCCGGCCTCGACGCGGGAAAGGTCGAGCAGGTTGAGGACGAGGTCAATCTGCCTGTCGCATTCGGTCGATACTGTCTCCAGATACTCGCGGCGTTCTGTGTCGCTCAGCCCGTCTCGAAGCAACAGTCTGGTGAGAGTCTTAATGGTCGTGAGCGGCGTTCGCAGTTCGTGGGAAACGCCGCTGACGAATTCAGACTTCAGCCGGTCGAGTTCAGTCAACCTGGCCTGACGATCCTCGGTCTGCGCAGCCATGGAATTGAAAGCGGCGCCAAGTTCTGCCAGTTCACCGCTGCCGCTGATAGTCGTTCGCGCCGAGAGGTCGCCGCTGCCGAACCGCCGCGACACGGCGTTCAGTCGTCGCATCGGCCCGGAGATCCCTCCGGCAATTACCAGTGCCGCGCCAAGAGCCAGGAGAAGAGCCACCGCACTGAGCGCTGAATAGCGAGCAATCTGGCGGTGAGCCGGTTCGTATAGCGTTTTGCTCGGCATCCCTACCGCGACGATGCAATCCGTGTCGCCCGCCTGCGCCAGGCCGTAAGCTCGACGCATCCCATCCACAGGGCTTTCCAGCTCGACGACGGCGGCTCTCTGACCGACCAGCGCTTTCATCAGAGGAGAGTTACGGATATCTCGGCCGATGTACTCCTCGCCATCGGGCGCGTGATAGAGTATGCGGCCTTCGGGTCCGAACAGAAGAATGGCTGCGTTCTCACCTAACTCTATGTCGCGAGCGAAGAGATGAGTGACTGCGGCGATATTCACTCTGCCAACGACAGCACCGCCTCCCTTGATCTGAACGGCGACTACGATTGTGCTTTGCGAGGGGTCCTCGGACCAGTCGGTCTCAAGCAGCCAGGGTCGACGAGAAGTTTCCGACAGCAACTTCTGCACGAGCCGAGGGGCGACCGGCCTGGCAGTAGCGGGTAAAGCGACAACGACCTTGCCTGCCGAATTCAGAATCCGCAGATCCAGCCAATAGGGGCGGGTTGCGATCAGCAACCGAAGATGTTCCGACAGCAGCGGATCATCGGCGGACCGGGCAGCCACATCGGCGGCAACGGTATCGAGCGGCTGACGTAGGGCATAGGCCCATTGCTCGAACGCGACAGCCGCGAGCTCTGCTTCCTTCTTCAGAGAAACATCCAGTTGCTGACGGTCGCTGGTCCACGTCTGCCACAAGCCCGCGAGCCCTAACAACGACAACGGTATGGCTACGCCGGTAACAAGCAGGAGCAGTCGAACGCGGATACCCACCGTAGTAACCTCCAGCATTCCGGCCAAACGTGCAGAGGCCCACCGCAAGAAGCGGAGTTCGTGGATTTCACCATACCTTTGGGATCTTGGCCTGAGCTAGGGACGGCCGCGAGGCAACATTATAGTCTGTAATAGCTCCTACGGGAAGCACCTTATCGGTGACTCAGAGATCCTCGATTCGAAGCTGGACCTGCGCGTATTTCCAGGCATTCTCAAATTCCCGGCCGACCCACGCAGCGTCACTCGACTTGCCTTGAGCTTTCAGGCTTTCAAACAGGCCGAACAACGAACGGCCATTGCGAGGATTGCGCCTCAAGTCTTCGCGAAACACCGCCTCGGCTTCCGCGGGCCGCTTGCTTCTCAGCAGCGCCCCGCCCAGCGATTCGCGTACCGGGTAGTACCAGGCAGGGGGCTCGTCATAGACCAGTCCATCTTGAGCAGCTACCGCCTTCTTCCAATGTTCGATTGCTGATCTATCGTCCCCAGCGAGTCTCGCCTCGAGCACCAACGCAGCCAGCCCCATTAAATCCTGCGTGCGATTGTTGGCCCAAATGGAATCTGCCGGAATTTTCTTTTGCGCTTCATCAAATGCCCGACGTTCGATCGCAGCCTCTTCTGATCGTCCTTTCGCTTTGAAAGCCACCGCGCGCGAGAAATGCCAGAGAGCCGTCGTCGTCATAAGCACAGAATCCGGTGCTTTGGTCTTTAACACGTCGTCCCAACGATTGAAGCGCAGCAACACAAAGAGCGGCATCGGTATGAAGTAGTCCACCATCATCGGCATCTCTTTCGTGCCGGGGGCTACATACTCCGCCAGTTCATCCGCGGCTCGCTTAGCATCATCGAATCGGCCCTGAGCTGCGCGCGCGACTGCAATGAAATGAATGTTGTGCGGATGATAACCGAGCGTGTAAGCATTGAAGCCCGCGCCCGCAACCTTCATGTACTCCCGGTCGGCCTGAACGGCTCGCTCATTCGTCGCCGCTGCGCTCTCGTAGTCGCCGGTGCGCAGGAAGATGTGTCCCGGCATGTGCACGAGATGGCCCACGCCGGGAACCACCCCCATCAGCCTGGAGGCGCTCGGCAACGCTCGCTCTGGGGTAAGGGATGACTCGACCGCGTGAATGTAGAAGTGATTGGCGCCTGCGTGAAGTGGATCGCGCCTGAGCACCGACTCGAGAACGGCTATCGCCTCCGTCGTTCCCTGGGCCGCCTTGCCGTCGGCGCTGAACCACCTCCATCGGCTCGGGATCATCAAGCTCTCTGCGTACAGCGTAGCCGCATCCAGATCGTCGGGATACCTGCGCACAAGCTCAGCCATTGCTATCGTGTAATCAGCGCCAAGTTTCTTCTGATCGGGATTAGCGTCTTTCGACGAACGTGTGGCGATGGCTTCGATGTAAGCACGTTCATGGTCTGATGATCGCGAGGCAAGCGCGAGCGCCCGTTGAGTGGCTTCGTAAGCCGCCTTCAAATCGACATCTCCGTCCAGATCCATATTGATGTGGGGACCGGATGCGAGCGCAACTCCCCAATGGGGCATTGCGGCTCCCGGATCGAGCTGGGCGGCGCGGCTGAAGGAGCGAATTGCCTCCGAACGATTGAACCCGTACACCAGGGTGAGACCCTGATCGAAAAACTTTTGAGCCTCGGGGCTCTTCGTTGAGATTGGGTGATGATGCTCGCCCATCCCCGGAAGCAACATCCCTGGCTTAGCATCCGAAGAGGCATGGTCATGTTGTGCCCAGCAAAGCGAAGTGAAAAACTGCAACGCCAACAGCCCGACTATGATCCGGAATGATGTCTGATTCCTCATTCAACTCTCCTGATATTCGGTCTCAGTCTCGCCACTCGATCAGCGCATACAATAGTTGATAGCGAGCCGCACGATCAAGAGAGGGTCAGAGGAGAGAGAGATGTAAAAATGAATTTCGCCCGGAGCAAATGGGCAGGATGAATCGAAACCAGACTGATTGCCGTGTAACCGGCTTCCGCGGCAGTCTCGGGCTAATAGGTGTATCCCTGCTTGTGATAGGCCCGTCCCTCGGCTCTCATTAATTTGATCTTTATCGAACGCTGTTTGCCCGACTTTTCCTGGTTCTGCGGATTGTAGATGATGAAATATTCATGTCTGAGATCCTCTGCTATCTTGCCGAAAGCCTGGTAGAGTTCGAGTTTCTGCGACGGAAGGAACAGCTGGCCTCCTGTTTCTTCACAGAGTCGCCGTAGGTTCTTGTCGTCGGATGACGCGACCGCGCCGGCTCCAGTTCCGCTGAAGTTCCTCGTGCTGATCCCGAAAATGGTTACATCGTGGCGCTGGGCAAGTTCAAGGGCATCCTTGAGCGATCGGCCGCTGGCAGTGTCTTCTCCATCCGAGAGAATCACCATAATCCGCCGGGCCCCGTTTGATCCTTTGGCCGATGACAGCTTTTGTTCAATGACCTGACACACCGCATCATAGAGCCGAGTGTATCCGCTTGCTTTCACCTTTCTCATAGTTCGTATGAGAGGCTCAAGATTATCCGTGAAGTCTTGATGGATCTCGACATCAGAGTCGAAAGTGGCGAACAGGACCTGGTCTCCTTTCTGATAGCGCGCCACGCTTGAGAAAAAGTCCTCTGCGGCATCCTGCTCGAAGCGAAGCTTCAGTTTCACGCTGTTGCTGGTATCCATGAGAGCAGCGATTCGCAGCGGAAACGCGTTTTGCGCTTCAAACTTTTCGATCTTCTGTCGCTTTCCGTCTTCGTATACCTCGAAGTTGTCGACTGCGAGCCCGGGCACGAATGTATCCTGGTTCTTCACCGTGACGGGCAGGCGTACCTCCAAAACACTGATCTGGGGATTATCAGATCGTGGAGTTTGCGGTTTTACCTGCCTGGTTTGACCCGTTGCGCCCCATTGACTTGTTGGCACAGTTATCAAAGCCAACCCTGCCACAGCGACTACGATTCTCGTTGATGACCTCATTGGGAAATGTTCTCCTCGCCTTAACTTCCAGCTGTTGCAGAGAGAGAACCTTTCTCACCCGCTTTATTGCCCTTTTTCTCTAAGAAATCTAACTCGAGAATCCGACCAGAGAAGCCGCGGTGCGTCCCTAAAATCCCTCGCCAGGGAGCATCGACCAAAGCGAACCACGGAGAAGCTTTCATAACTTACCGACGAGCATCAACACGCCGATCACGATGAAGGCCAGAGCGGCGGCACGCTTAATCCAAACCAATGGCAAATACTCACCGAGGAGACCGCCAAGCGCCACGCCGATAGCCGAAACGCAGGCAAGGGCAAGAGACGCCCCGATGAATACCGCCCAGGGGCGTCTGCTCTGCGCGGCCATCGTCATTGCCGCCAGTTGAGTCTTGTCGCCCATCTCAGCTAAAAAGATAACGCCGAAGGTCGTCAGCATGACACGCCAATCCATTTGCTCTCCTTCCCGCTTTCACGAGGCTCGCGTTTCCTTTTATAGCAGAGTACCCCGCAGGATCAACATCGCCACACTGAAGTAGATCACGAGGCCCGTCACATCAACCAATGTCGCCACAAACGGAGCTGAGGAAGTGGCAGGGTCAAAGCCCAACCGCCGCAGCAAGAATGGGAGCATCGAACCTGATACTGTTCCCCACAACACAATCCCAACCAATGCCACGCCGACTGTTAACGCCACTAAGAACCAATGCACCCCGTATATATTGGAAAAGAGCGACCATACGCTTATGCGAAGGAAACCAATGGTGCCGAGAATAGCTCCCAGAGCAAGGCCGGAAGCGATTTCCCGCCGAGCGACGCGCCACCAATCGCTTAACCTGATCTCACCCAGCGCCAGGGCGCGAATCACCAGAGTCGAAGCTTGTGATCCCGAATTCCCTCCGCTGGAAATGATGAGTGGAACAAAGAGCGCAAGCACGACCGCGCGCTCAATCTCTTTCTCGAAGAAGCCCATCGCGGTTGCAGTCAGCATCTCGCCCAGAAAAAGAACGACCAGCCAGCTGGCACGTTTCCTCACCATGTGCCGCAAGGCGATCGTTATGTAGGGCTCATCGAGCGCTTCCGAACCGCCGATCTTCTGAATCTCTCTAGTGGCTACTTGTTCGGCCACGTTCAGCACGTCGTCAATGGTAACGATCCCAATCAAAACGCCCGCGGTGTCGGTTACCGGGAGCGCTTTGCGATCTTGCTCTTTGAAGATCGCAACTGCTCTTTCCTGATCATCTGTCGCCTTCAGCGCAACAAAGCGGTAGTCCATGAGGTCGAAGACGTGAGCATTCAGCGGGGCGAGCAGGAACGTACGAATGAGTATGTCGTCAATCAACGCGCCCTGGTCGTCTACCACGTAGATCATGGTCAGGGTCTCGCTGTCTTGACCATGTTCACGGATGTAATCGAAGACTTGCTGGACCGACCAGTCTTTGGCCACCGCTATATAGTGTGGAGTCATAAGGCGGCCTATGCTACCGGCCGGGTAGCCAAGCAAGGAGCTGGCGATACTGCGCTCCTGGGGAGTGAGCAACTCCAACATCTGTTTGGTTGCGGCAGCCGGCAGCTCATCTAACAGGAGCGTGCGATCATCATCCGACATGTCGTTCAGGATG
>DASYSA010000608.1:0-20661 GCA_036003885.1 Blastocatellia bacterium
TTCATATCTCGAGAGGTCGTGGGCGGTTGGGCGATCCCCTGTCCGCGGCCGGCAGCCGGTGACGTTCCCGAGGCGGCCGGCTTGCCCGCGGCAGCACCTGCCCGAATGCGTTCCAGGTGACTGCGAGCCAGCTTGTTGCCATCGATAGCCACAGCCTGCTCGTACTCACTCTCCGCCTCGCGAATGCGGGCCAGTCTTTCCAGCACACGCGCTCGTTCCAAATGGATTTCGCTGGAACGCGGGTCAACGATCTCAGCCGACGTGAACTGCTCGAGCGCTTCGCTCATTCGGCCCAGTTTGCTGAGCAATTGGCCCGCTTTGACCATGGGTAAGGTAAGGGAACGGCGCTGTTCCCGGTTCAGCTCGATCGACCGAACATAGTAGGTCAGCGCGCCGGCGAATTCCTGCTGCGCTTCCAGGATCATGCCGAGCTGAGTGTGTGCGTCTGCGTGCTTTGGATCGAGCTGAATAGCCTTGCGGGCCGACTGGCCGGCATTCTTGAATTCGAATTGGAGGTATTGGACGCGCGCCTGGTAGAACCACAGATCCGCGTCGCCGGAGAATCTCTTAAGCGCCGTGACAACCTCTTCCTCGGCAGCCGCGAGCCGGCCCGCGAGCTGCAGAGAAAGCACGTTCAGCTTCCAGGCCGAGAGGTTATCGGAGTCAGCCTCGCGCGCTTGAGCGGCCTCCACTGATGCCTCAGCAAATCTCCTTTGATCGAAAAGCAACCTGGCCAGTCGCAAATGCTGTTCAGCTTTCGCAGGATCATGGGATTGCGGGTGCGGGGCGACACCGGCCAATAGAGCCGGGAAAACAAAGATAATGAGGAGACTAAGGCGGGGCATTCAATTAGGCCAGGAGTTTCTTCACCACCTCACCATGCACATCGGTCAGGCGGAATTCCCTCCCCTGAAACTTGTAGGTCAGCCTGGTATGATCCAATCCCATCAGATGAAGAATCGTCGCGTGCAGGTCATACACACTGACCGGATCTTCGACGATGTTGTAACCGAGATCGTCGGTTTGGCCAACGGTCACTCCGGGTTTAATTCCTCCACCGGCAAGCCACATCGTGAAGGCTCGCGGATGATGGTCTCGACCAAGAAACCTGGAGCCCCCTCGCCCTTCATTCATCGGAGTGCGGCCGAATTCGCCGCCCCAGACGACCAGCGTCGAGTCCAGCAATCCTCGCTGCTTCAGATCCTTCAAAAGGGCCGCCACAGCCCGATCCGTGTCAACGCACATTTTGCCAAGTCCGGAAATCAAGTCCGCGTCGCCGGAGTTCCCGTGCGTGTCCCAACCCCGATGGTAGAGCTGAACAAATCGCGTTCCTCGCTCGACAAGGCGTCGGGCGAGCAAACAATTGTTGCCAAATGACGCCTTACCCGGCACGGTTCCATACATCTCGTGAATCGCCTGAGGCTCCTTCGAGATGTCGGTCAGCTCGGGGACCGAGGTCTGCATTCGATACGACATCTCGTAAGAGGCGATGCGCGTTACGATCTCGGAGTCGCCGGTATCCTTCAAGTGCTCTTGATTGAGGTCCCGCAGCGCATCGAGCGTTCGCCGGCGGTCTTCCGAAGTCACTCCCTCCGGATTGGAGACGAACAGCACCGGGTCGCCCTTCGATCTGAACTCGACGCCCTGATACACCGACGGGAGAAATCCACTGCCCCAGCACGACTTGCCCCCATCGGGCTGGTTCGCGCCCGACAGCAGCACCACGAATCCGGGCAGATCGCTGTTGTCGCTCCCCAGACCGTACGTCAGCCACGATCCCATGCTGGGGCGGCCGATGATTCTAGACCCGCAATTCATGAATATCTGTGCCGGTGCGTGATTGAACTGATCGGTGTGGATAGAGCGCACGATGGCGAGGTCATCAGCCACGGTGGACAGGTGCGGGAAGAGCGTGGATATCTCTGCGCCGGACTGCCCATACCGCTTGAACGTATAAGGCGAGCCAAGGAGTCTGGGCACGCCCTTGATGAAAGCGAAGCGCTCCCCTTTTACGAACTCTTCGGGGATCTCCTCGCCGTTGTGCTGTTCGAGCTTTGGCTTGTAGTCGAACAGGTCGAGCTGCGAAGGCGCCCCCGCCATGAACAGGTAAATGATGTTCTTCGCCTTCGGGGCAAAGTGCGGCGCCCGTCGAGCGAGGGGATTGGCGGCTTGACCGACTTGCGTCCGAGCGAAGAGTTTGTCGTCCAGCAACGCGCTCAGCGCCATTGCGCCTACACCAAAGCCGCTCTGCCTGAAGAAGTGGCGGCGAGTGATCAACTTGAGCGGCTCGTCTCTGTCTGATAGATACTTCATCCGCTCACTCCTTTGTAAGCGTTTCGTCCAGATTCAGCAGCACATTCGACACCATCGTCCAGGCGGCAAGTTCGGCCCGGTCGGTCTGTGCTGGCGCTTCCCCGGCTATCTTCGCGGCTGCACTGGCGTCTCCCTTGAAGCGCTCAAGCTCCCGCTCGTAGAGTACAACCAGCCGCGCGATCTCATTCGATTGTGGCCTGCGTCCAACGCAAAGCCGAACTCCATGTGTCACCCGCCCCTCAATACCCGAGCCTCCTTCAGCTACGATCCGCCTGGCGAGGGCTTTCGCGGCGTCAAAGAACGCCGGATCATTCAGCAGGGTAAGCGACTGGAGCGGAGTATTCGTCCGCACGCGCCTCACGGTGCAGAACTCCCGGCTCGGCGCGTCGAATGTCACGAGAGACGGGTAAGGCGATGTGCGGCGAACGAATGTATACAGCCCTCGCCGATAGCGATCCTCCCCCTGACTCTCGACCCAGCGATCGTCGTTGTATGGGATGTTCCAAACACCTTCGGGCTGAGGCGGAAACACACTCGGGCCTCCGATCTTGCGACTCAGTTGTCCGCTCGCAGCGAGTATAACATCGCGAATCATCTCGGCTTCAATCCGGAACCTTGGACCCCGCGCCAGGAGCCGGTTGTAAGGATCGCGTTCCTGAAGAGAGGGAGTCACTCTGGACGACTGGCGATAAGTCGCCGACGTGATGATCAGGCGATGAATCGACTTCATGCTCCAGCCCTGACGCATGAACTCAGTTGCAAGCCAGTCGAGCAGTTCTGGATGCGACGGCCGATCGCCCTGCGTGCCGAAGTCCTCGCTCGTCTCGACAATGCCCCGTCCGAAAAACTGTTCCCAGAACCGATTCACCGTCACCCGCGCAACCAGTGGGTTATTCTCGTCAACCAGCCAGCGCGCCAGTCCGAGGCGAGTCGGCAACTGGCTCTCAGGGAACGGGTGAAGAGCCGCGGGCACGCCGCTGAAAACGCGTTCGCCCTTGTTCGTGTAGGTCCCTCGCACTCGAAGGTAGGTTGACGGCCTCTCAGCGAGGTCGCGCTCCTGCATCACAAGCGCACTGAGAGTTCCTAGCCTGTCGCCCGATCGCTTCAGCTCAGCGATGCGATCCTTTATTAACTTGAGCGCCGGTGAGATTGAGCGATAGAAGGCAGACAGCGCCTCCTTCTGTTCTGCCGTGCGCTTCTCGACGGGAATGGCTAGCATCGGCCGAGTCTGCGACGAGATGTTGACGACACCGATCGGGTTCTTTTCAGTCGTGACCGAGAGGCGGAAGCGGCCAATGCTTCGGGGCGAGGTATCAAGCTCGTGTTTCAGCAGGACCCGAATCGTCGTTCCCCGGTCGAAACCGAACGGAGACTTCGGAATCAGCACCGCCTGTCGGGCCAACCGAACCGGCTCCTTCGTCGCATCGATCGCCCAGCCGAAAGGGCCGGGCTTGGGCCTCAGCAGGTTCTTCACATCGTAGGCCCCCCCGCGGATCGAATCGTCTGCCCCGGCGGTTGTGAAGACGATTGGGGCGGCTGGCGCCGAACCGTCGGCGGGCGCAACCTCAACCTCGAGGCCCGTGATGAAGAAGTTGCCATCCGCGTCGCGGCCAGGACCGCCATGCGGCAGGCTGGAGTCCGGCAGCACTTCAATCCTAAGACCAGTGATGCCGGTCAGCTGCGTCACAGCTTCCGCCTTATAGATCTCCTTCCCTGCGTTTGTGCCGCCGGCCAGGACGGACTTGTCGGCGAGTCTGGTTAGCGTCGCTCCACCGGCTGATGACAGAGAGCCGGGGTCGAGCGTTGTCCAGTTCACTGATGCATCGAGCACTTCGCGCTCCCAGTTCGATTGCCCGCTCTCCAATTCAGGATGCGGGCCCTTCAGCGATTCCTCGAGGCTCGCGATCTCCGCGTTGATCTCTCTCTTCTTTGCGGCCTGCTCCGGCGTCGGCAATTCGAGCTGGGTCTCAACCAGCTTCTGCTCTGAAACGACGGCGTCACCCTCCAGGCGATAATCGGTGTTGTTGAAGAAAGCGAAAAGCTGGTAGTACTCCTTCTGGCTGAACGGATCGTACTTATGATTGTGGCATTGCGCACAACCCAGGGTCGACCCCAGCCACACGGTTGCCGTGGTGTTGACGCGATCGATATTCGTCTCCCATAACGCCTCCTGCTGGTCGACCCCGCCTTCTTCGTTGAACATCGTATTGCGATGGAATCCGCTCGCAATCTTCTGGTCCTCGGTTGCGCCCGGAAGCATGTCGCCTGCGACCTGTTCGATGGTGAACTGGTCGAAAGGCATGTCCTTGTTCAAAGCGTTGATGACCCAATCGCGATACTTCCACGCCGTGCGGCGTCTGTCCTTCTCGTAGCCGTTCGTGTCTGCATAGCGCGCGAGGTCCAGCCACGGCCGCGCCCATCGTTCGCCGTAGTGAGGCGAGGCGAGCAGTCGATCGACTACCTTCTCGTAAGCGCTCGGACTCTTGTCTGCAACGAAGGAGTCAATCTCTTCGAGGCTCGCCGGAAGTCCGATCAGGTCGAGACTCAACCGGCGAATCAGGGTCTCCCTGGATGCTTCCGGCGAAGGAGCGAGGCCCTCCTTCTCGAGCCTGGATAGCACGAAGGCGTCGATCGGGTTGCGCACCCACGAGTTGTTCCTGACCGACGGCAGCCTCGGCGGAATCGGTTTGACGTAGGCCCAATGCCTCTCAATCTTTGAGGTGGAGTCGCCTGCCTCGTCGGATCCCTTTGCGCCCTGGTCGATCCAGGCGGCAATCAGCGCGATCTGCTGTTTTGTGAGAGGTTCACTCGCCAACGGCATGCGCGGCATGTCCTTCTGCCCGAGCAGCCGCGCGATCAACAGGCTCTGCTTGCTGTTGCCGGGAACGATGGCCTTGCCGGAGATTCCACCCTCGAGCACCGCGACTCTCGAGTCAAGATGCAACTGACCACTCTTCTTGCCGGTTCCGTGGCACGAATAGCAATTCTGCTTCAATATCGGTTCTATGTCGCGAATGAAATCAACAGGTGCAGTAGCGGAGGGCACCGGAGTCTGAGGGTATGAGTCAGCCGCACGGGCGAGCTGCAAAACAGCCAAACAGCAGAAGAGATATAGGATGGCCTTTTTCATCTGGTCAGCGCCCATCTTATGCCTGACGGATGCGAGGAGCAAGAAGCAGGAGGGTGCGCGTCACGATTTTGCGCGAGAAGCCAGAGCCGGCGTCTTCTTCGCGAGTGTCGAGGGCCTGATCCCACACCTGAAATCAAATAGGAAGAAGATGTGAGTACCCGGTCGCGCATCGACGTTCTGTTTGCCGCATAGCTTACACTGGTCTGCGTGTTGTATAGTGTCCTGCTGCCCGCAAAATCGACAACGGAGGTTATGCCTTGAAGAGAACGCTCACTTTGGCAATGATGATTGTCGCCTGCCTCGTTCCGGGTTTCCGGAGTCAGGCGAAAGAGAAACCGACTATGGGAGATGAACCGAAGTCAGTTTTCGACTTCACAATGAAGAGCATCGACGGCAAAGAGGTTAAACTAAGCAACTATCGCGGCAAGGTAGTCATGATCGTCAACGTTGCCAGTCGGTGCGGGTTCACTCCGCAGTACGACGGACTTCAGAAAATCTATCAAAAGTACCAGGGCCAGGGTTTTGTGATCCTGGGATTCCCCGCCAATAACTTCATGGGGCAGGAACCGGGCACGGACGAGGAGATCAAGACCTTCTGCTCACTGAAGTACAACGTGACTTTTCCACTCTTCTCGAAGATATCCGTGAAGGGCTCCGACATCCACCCCCTATACAAGTTCCTGACCGACAAGACCACCGACCCGGACTTCGGCGGCGACATCAGTTGGAACTTTAACAAATTCCTGATCGACAAGAACGGCAAGATCGCCGCCCGCTTCGCTTCTCCTGACAAACCAGAGAGCGACAAGGTAACTCAGGCCATCGAGAATGCGTTGAAATAGACGGATTTGTTTTGGGGGCGCCTACCTTAAGGCGCCCCCAAAACCACAAGATTGGATCATTCGTTCGTCTTTGCCCTTCCCACTGACGGTGCGCCATCTATTATGTGGGTCGTGTGCTCTGTCACGCTCGAGATCGGCTCACTCAGATTCTCAAAACTGCGGACAGGCTCTTGCTGCGCCTCCAACGCGGGTTGCTGAGCTGTTACAACCGGGACCTGTTGCGGTTGCGGTATGAATCGCTCCGTAAGCCGCGACATCGATTCGGCGAAAAAAGCCGCATAGATGATCTGAGAGAGTCCCTTGAGAACCGGAATAGCAGCGAATAACCAGATGACGCTGGCCAGCCTCGCTATTGCGTCGAGGTCAACGTTGGCATGCGACAGCCCTCCGATCCCCCTTAACACGTCGCCAATGTATTGCGGCCGGGAGAAGTAATACAAGGCGAGCCCGAGTCCGGTCCCCGCAAACAGACTCAAGAGCCCTTCACGCAGATTGTGCTGCCACGAATAGCGCAACCACTCCTTGGGCTTCGGTAGCTGAGGCTGAGGAGGCGCGGTCACCTTCGCCGGCCTGTTTTCAGCTGTCGCGCCGGTCCAACCAGCCTTCCACCCTTCGGCGCCGCTGTGGGAGAACCCGCTCCAACCAGCCTTCCAGCTCTCGGCGAACTTTCTTGCGTTACGGCTCAGGGCTTCGACATCTATCTTTCCGACAATGCCCCCGTAGGCGCCTTTGTGCTCGCTGCCGCCGAGCGCGTCGTAGATCATCTGCAAGTGAGTTCCGCAGGTCTTACAGTACCTCTGACTCTCCGTTGCCTCTCCCCCACATTTTGGACAGAACATTTTGGCCTCCACGCTCACTCCCACGGGCGCGCGCCATGCGCGAAACTCAGCCCATACTATGATACGCCGGACGATCGCTTCTCTACCGCACCACTGAAAACTCGCCTTTCGCCTCAACTAAAGCGTCGACCTCGCACCTCCGGCGCCCACTCTCTATACGGTAACTATAGCGCAGGTGTTTAGTGTGAGGTATTCTAAGTGCAGGAAAGTGGGAGCAAATGAGCAAATCCCGTGAAATTCTTCGTGCTCGGCCGACTTTGTGTGCGACGATGTGCGTGGTCGGCGCGCTGATGCTTGCAGCCTGCGTCAAGCCGAGGCAAATCCCGGCAGTGGTCGAAGCCTCCGCGCCGGATCCCCTGACAGTAGCGATCTCCAGGGTCGAAGAGGACCGCGGAGAAGCGACTGGCCGGCTGGCCGCTGTTCGGATCCCCCCTGAATTGAAGCACTACGGCGACCGCCGCGTATTCCTGGCCGTGCAACTCGCGGAGGGACGACGGCTCAAAGGCGATGTGCCTCAAGACTTCGCCGAACTGGCCGGGATGATTGCGGCTGGACGGCTTGTCGAGATGGAGCACTTCAGCAAAGACCACCTCCTGTACGGTGTCGGCGAGAAGGCGACCGAAGGGCTCTTCACTCATTACGACGCGGCAACAAACAGCGACGTTCCACTCTATCCGAGCTACGAGGATTTTCGGACCGACTTTGATCGGTTGGCACAATCTATCGATCAGCTTAAGGCTGAAAGGGCGCAACTCGAGAGGCTGTTCGGGGCAAGTGACAAACGAGACCGTCCCCGCCGCCACGCCTTGTTGCGCGAGATCATCAAGAGCCGAAAGTCCGTTGCCGCTGCCGAGAAAAACAAGAAATTGCTGGCCGCCTTCTACCAGGACTCGAAGCGATTCAAAGATCTCGCGGCGGAGTATCGCGTGTTTGCGGACCTGGCTGCCGGATTTGGCGGCCGGTCGTATGACCTGACAAAAGGAGAAGATCGCCGTCAGCTCAAGATGCGACTACTAAGCTTTATCAGACCAGAGGCTCGCAGCGTCTTGCTGGAGATCGGCGGCAATTACAGGGCGAAGTTCGATCGTCCTTTGCCCATCACGTCGCTTGTGAGGAGCGGGGACTACCAGCGCCACCTGCGCGAGACGAATAAGAGCGCGGCCGCTACCGTTATTCCTCCGCATACGACCGGCCTTGCGTTCGATATCTACGACTACTATATGTCCGGGGCTGAACAGGACTACTTGATGCAAGAGATCGCACGAATGAAGGCGGCGGGCCGAGTAGAGGCGCTCAGGGAGCAGCGGGATCACATACACGTATTTGCATTCGCTGAAGGCAGCCGTCCAGATGATGCGTCGATCTCGCAAGCTATCGGACGGAAGCAAGGCAAGCGGGCCGGTAAGAGCGCGAAGCCAGGGCGGACCTGAGCGCGCAATATTCCATCAAGCTACCGGATGCCCAAACAAAGACTCGACATACTACTCGTTGAAGCCGGTCTGGCTGAAAGCCGTGCTCGTGCCCAGGCACTGATCCTCGCGGGCCAGGTTCTTGTGACCAACCAACGTATCGACAAGCCGGGACGCCTGGTCGATTCAAATTCCGAAATCCGAATCAAAGGCGAGACGCTGCGTTACGTGGGGAGAGGCGGCCTCAAGCTTGAAGCCGCGCTTCGCGAGTTCAAAATAGAGGTCAGAGGCAAAACATGCATCGACGTGGGAGCCTCGACGGGCGGCTTCACTGATTGCCTGCTTCAGCACGGAGCGGAGCGAGTCTGGGCGCTCGACGTCGGTCATAATCAGCTCGCATGGAAGATTCGTCAGGACCCTCGAGTCGTCGTGCTGGAAGGTGTTAACGCCCGCAACCTTGACTCAGCGGACTTTCCTCTCAGCTTCGCAGTCGCGACTATTGATGTTTCGTTTATCTCTCTGACCAGGATTCTGCCGGCCGTCACTCGAATCATCACGGAGGGCGCCGAATGCATCGCCCTGATAAAACCCCAGTTTGAGGTCGGCAAAGGCGAGGTGGGTAGCGGCGGAATCGTCACAGATCCGGCAAAGCACAGGCGTGTGCTGCAGGAGATCAGAGACTCCGCGCGTCAGGTTGGTCTCGACGCCATCGGGCTGATCGCGTCGCCGATACTTGGCGCGGAAGGCAATCGGGAGTTTCTCATTCACTTGAAGCGCGCTTGCAAAGATCCCAGGGCCGACGCAATGGATGAGAGAATCGATTCTCTGACGCCAAAGGATTTTGGATCTTAGATTTGGGATTGCGGGAGGAGGTTCGGATGCGGCAACGTCTTCCGGCAATCCAAAATCCAAAATCGATTTGGGGCTGGCCAACCCCCCGGATTTGTTGCATAATGCCGCAGGACGCTCGCGCAGGATACCTCTAACAACTTCAGGAAGGGTTGTCTCCGCAGAGTGACCAAGAAGATCTTAATAGTCGAAGATACGCCAGAGACCTGTGACATACTCACCATCCTCCTCGAATTAAGCGGCTATGACGTAATCGTTGCGAGGGACGGCGTTCACGGGCTGGAGCAAGTCCACGCTCACCAACCGGACCTTATCATCACCGACATGCAGATGCCGCGAATGGATGGAGGAGCAATGATAAAGGAGCTCCGCACACTTCCGTTGTGCAGGGATCTGCCGATTCTGGCCATAACTGCGCACGGGAAGGAACGGGCCGAGGAAGCAATCATCTCAGGCGCAAGTTGTACGTTACTCCATCCGATTGAAGATGAATCGTTGCTTCCCCTGGTCCGCACACTGCTGAAGAACAAGCCGCCGCGACCCTTTGCAGCACTCTAATACCGGGATGTAACAACGCCTCTAAACCTGCCAACCTTGTGAATCAGCGCGCGATGCTATAGATTACGAGTCTTGACGATTTTGGATTTTAGATTTTGGATCGGCGTGTGCGAACCTTAACCCGCAATCCAAAATCCGGAATCTAAAATCCAAAATCCGCTGAGGTTCGATTTTACCCGGATGCACGCCACCTTCACCCACCTGTTAGGCCCGCGCAAAGGAGAGTGCCAGAAGTTCGACGCCCTGACTATCCCGATTGGACGCGCGCCGGACAACGGCCTGCGCTTCCTGGATAGCGAGCGGCGCGTCTCGTCTCACCATGCGGAGATCACTCGCAAGGGCGACCAGTACATCCTGCGCGATCTGGGATCGACAAACGGAACAATGATCAACGGGCGTCGAGTGGTTGTGACCGAGTTGCAGCAGGATGACCTGCTGGAGTTCGGCGCCGGCGGTCCTCTTCTCCGTTTCGGCATTGAGACAGCTCCAACGGACCACCTCGACCAGCACGTTCTGCCTGAGCTTACGAGCGGCGATGGTCGCCCGGTCGGGCATAGCACGGTCGAGTTGATGGTTGACCGCGCGGTTCGCAACCGGTCGAGCAACCTGGGAATCATCTCTGCGCTGGTGGTTGCGATGTTGATCGGAGCGGTCGCAGGCGTGGTAGTGTCTGCGCTGAATCCTCCATTGAATGGCCGCCTCAATGTAGCCGAAGTAGCGGACCGCAACAGTCGGGCCGTTGTCTTCATCAGAGCCGAGTTTGAGTTGGTGGACGCCAGCGGTGCGGTTACCGAGACCGGAGCGGCGAGCGGCTCGGGATTTGTCGTCTCCCCCAGGGGCTTCATTGTTACCAATCGCCATCTGGTCCATGACTGGGAGAATCATCCTCCGCCACTCGGCCTGGCGGGACGTATCGCAAAGATCGAAGTGGTCTTTCCGGGCCAGCAGGCAGAAGACGCCATACCGGCTGAGTTGTTTCGGCTCTCCTCCGACAAGATCACAGACATTGCCGTGTTAAAAATAGATCCCCCGCCCAACCTGGCTGTCGTTTACGGCATCGAAGCCGACCTCGCGCACAGCGAACAGGGCGACGAAGTTGTGGTGATAGGCTATCCGCTGGGAATGGATCTCTTAAGACGTTCCAGGGATGCCATGGTTACACCTTCGCTTTCGATCGGAGTGGTGAGTCGTGTTAGCAGTGATTTGATTCAATTGAACCTGCGCGCATACAAAGGGGAGAGCGGCGGACCTCTTCTGAACCGCAAAGGCCAGGTCATAGGCGTAGTGACCGCAAACCTTCCATCCGCCCAGGACATCGCGCTGTGCACACCGATAGGCGCCGCGGTGGAGTTGATCAAGGATGAACTCAGCTATGGCGAGCACCAAGCAGCTACTAATGGAGGATAGATGCCGAATAACTCAAAAGAAGCAAACGAACGCCCTTCCTTCGGGAGGTTTGATCCTCCCAAACGCATATTGCTCGGGCCAGGGCCCAGTCCGGTTGACGATCAAGTACTGAGCGCGATGACCGCTCCCGTGCTCGGTCACCTCGACCCGATCTTCCTGAAATGCATGGACGACATTCAGAGCATGCTCCGGTACGTGTTTGAAACCGAGAATCGTGTGACCTTTCCGGTTTCGGGAACGGGCAGCGCGGGAATGGAAGCCGCGATCGTGAATTCAATCGAACCGGGCGATGATGTTGTAGTATGTGTGATCGGCGTCTTTGGCGAACGCATGGTCGAGATAGTAGAACGCGCAGGCGGCCGCCCGGTGGCGGTTCGATCGGAATGGGGAGAGCCGGTTGACCCTAACCGTGTAGAGGATGCGCTGAAGTCGTGTAAGCCGCGCGCGCTTGTGCTTGTTCATGCGGAGACGTCGACCGGCGTCCTCCAGCAACTCGACGGGCTTGCCAGTCTCGCCCACGATCGCGATGCATTGCTGGTCGTGGATGCAGTGGCGTCGCTCGGAGGCATTCCTGTCGGAGTCGACCGCAATCAAATAGACGTCTGTTATTCCGGTTCGCAGAAGTGCCTGAGCGCTCCTCCGGGCCTTGCTCCAATCACTTTTTCAGAACGCGCCGTTAGTCGGATTCGCTCGCGGAAGACGAAGGTGCAGAGCTGGTACCTTGACGTTTCGATGGTCGAGAAGTATTGGGGTGCTGAGCGGACTTATCATCACACGGCCCCGATCTCGAGCAACTACGCGTTGCGTGAAGCCCTGCGGCTTGTGTGCAAGGACGGCCTTCAGGCAAGATGGCAACGGCACGATTTGAATCATCGCGCTCTGGTCGCGGGATTGGATGCAATGGGCATCAGGATGCTGGTCGCGCCTGAGAACCGTGCGAACTGCGTGAACGCGGTTTGTGTCCCCGACGGAGTTGACGATGCTCTGGTACGGAGCCGGTTGCTCGATAGATCCAACATCGATATAGCCGGAGGACTCGGCCGGCTAAAGGGACGGATCTGGCGCGTCGGGCTGATGGGCTCGGGCAGCACGCGAGAGAATGTGCTCCTGTTGATAAACGCGCTTCGCGAAGCGATGGCCGCACAGGGCTATCAGTGCCCCAGCGGTTTTGAGGCTGCGGAAGCAATCTACGATGCTCATTCGGCTGTGACGGCTTAACGACCTCGATTGACGGAAAGGTTTCGGGCGGCGAGATAGAGTATGAGTGACGCACTCAAGCGCTCAAAGCGGCGAACAGAAGACGGCGACGAGCGTAATGTGACGTTGCCGCCGACTCTCTTTCTGCAGCGCCAATTGATCTTCAATCGGGAGCTGAGCTGGCTGGAGTTTAACCGGCGGGTGCTGGAGGAAGCGCTCGACCGCTCGCATCCGCTTCTCGAGCGGCTGAAGTTCCTCTCGATCTTCTCGACCAACCTCGACGAGTTCTTCATGATCCGGGTCTCGGGTCTCAAGCAGCAATTGGATGCCGCAGTCAGCGAGCTATCGCCCGACGGCCTGACGCCTGCCGCTCAGTTGAAGGGCATCAGCGAGCGCCTGCGCCCAATGATAGACGAGCAGGTTGAGTGCCTGAACCAGGAGATCATTCCGGAGCTCGCGCGCCAATCTATCGTCTACACTCCTTATCGCGCGCTGTCTGACCGCGAGCGCCGAGCACTCAACAGTTACTTTCTCGAGAACGTTTTTCCGGTCCTCACCCCCCAGGCTGTCGACCCCAGCCATCCGTTCCCATATATCTCGAACCTGAGCCTGAACCTGGGCGTGATGCTCGAGCCGGTATCGGGGCCGGAGACGGAGGCAGCGGGACAAGCGGGAGGACCACGATTTGCTCGAGTCAAGGTCCCTCCAATCGTGCCGCGCCTCGTTCCTATCGGCGATTCGCTGGCGGAGTTCACACTTCTTGAGGAATTGATCGCCGCGAATCTGGATGCGCTGTTTCCGGGAATGCGCATTGGTGAATGCCACGCATTTCGCGTCACTCGGGACGCCGACATCGAGATCAGAGAGGACGAAGCAAACGACCTGCTTCAGTTGGTCGAAATGGGAGTACGGAGGCGACGCTGGGGTCAGGGGGTTCGGCTGGAAGTCTCGTCGACCATGCCGGGTGAAATGGTTCGTTCACTCGCGACCTCGCTTGGGCTGTCGGCCGAAGACGTCTACACGATCGCGGGTCCGCTGAATGCGCCCGATCTGATGGGCCTTTATCAGATGGAACGGGCCGAGCTGAAAGACAAGCCATTTGTTGCTTCCCTACCCGCGCCATTGAAGGCCGATGAATCAATATTCGACGTCTTGCGCAGACAGGACGTCCTGGTCCATCATCCCTACAACTCATTCTCGAGCGTGGCGGGTTTCATCCAGCAAGCCGCGACGGATCCCGATGTGCTGGCGATCAAGATGACGCTCTATCGCACGGGCCCGCGCTCGCCCATCGTGCAGTCACTAATGGAAGCCAGCGAACAGGGGAAACAGGTTGCGGTACTGGTTGAGTTGAAAGCTCGCTTCGACGAGGAGAACAACATCGAATGGGCCAGGCGTCTGGAGCGGGCGGGCGTTCACGTAGTATACGGGCTGCTCGGACTGAAGACTCACTGCAAGGTTGCTCTGGTTGTAAGGCGAGAGGCAGCGTCCCTTCGACGGTACATTCACATCGGGACGGGCAACTACAATCCAACCACCGCTCGGATCTATACCGATCTGGGGCTGCTGACCTCCAATGAGCAGATCGGCGCGGACGCCAGCGAGTTGTTCAACTACCTGACCGGGCTCTCGAGACAGTCTGAATACAGACGGCTGCTCGTGGCCCCCGTCAATATGCGCGAGCGACTTGCGGGATTCATAGAACGCGAGATAACCAACCAGAAAGCCGGGCGCCCCGCCCGCATCATTCTGAAGATCAACAGCCTCACCGACACCAAGATGATCCGTGCTCTGTACGAGGCGTCTCAGGCCGGCGTTCAGATCGACCTGATCGTGCGCGGCATGTGCACCCTCAGGCCGGGCGTGCTGGGACTTTCAGACAACATCACCGTAACCAGCATCGTTGGCCGGTTCCTCGAGCACAGTCGCATTTACTATTTCGAGAACGGCGGCGATGAGGAACTATACATTGGCAGCGCCGACCTGATGCTGCGCAACCTCGACCGGCGTGTCGAAGTGCTGGTACCGATCGACGATGCGCGCTTGAAGAAACACTTGAAGGAAGAAACGCTGGCCATCTGCCTGAAGGATTGCGTTAAGGCGCGACGGCTCGATGAGAGCGGCAGCTACTACCGCGTGCCCATATCGGAGAGTGGAGAGCGCACTGATAGCCAGATGCACTTCATCAACCTCTACACCTCAACTTAGCTCATGGAGCACCGCTGGATCAGCAACCAGCGCCGAACGGCCTGCCAGATGTCGGGAATAGAGAAACAAGCAGGCGGGGGCCGGGACGATCCGATACGTACGTTCATCTGTATCGAAATACCCGAGACAGTCAAGGAGCGAATCGCCGACCTGCAACGCGAGTTGAAGCAGATCGATGCGCAGGTGAGTTGGGTCAAGCCGGCCAATATCCATCTCACATTGAAGTTTCTGGGTCCGGTGGCGCCATCGCGGATGGCCGGCGTTCGCCATGCGGTCGAGCGTGCAGCAGGCTCCTGTAGCCCGTTTGAAGTCGAAGTCAGCCGCACCGGCTGCTTCCCCTCCCCTCGCAACCCCAAAGTCTTGTGGGTGGGGCTGAGCAACATTCCGAATCAGCTTCAGCAACTCCACCAGGCGATGGAGGACGAGCTCGCGCGTGCAGGATTCGCGCGCGAGACGAAACGCTTCTCGCCTCACTTGACCATAGCCCGGGTTCGTTCTCCGCGGGGCGCCCCGGCAGTTGCGGAGAGATTGATCGCGAGCACATTCCCGGGCCAAACGTTCTCAGCCACCGAGGTCATCGTAATGCGAAGCGACCTCAATCCCTCCGGCTCTGTCTACACTCCCCAGGCGTTAATACAACTCGGCCAACGGCCCTGAGCAGGATTGTCATTTGTCAGTTGTCATTTGTCAGTTGTCATTTGTCAGTCGATTTGCTTTGGTAGCCAGCGCGAAGTAACAGGCACCTGCCTTATCAGCAAGCGGTTGTCTCTGCATACACTGGCTGCCTGCGAAAATAGGTGCACGCTGGAAGCGTGCGTACCCAGAAAAGAGTGTTGACTTAGTGAAGGGTTGAAGCATACTAATCACGGCCCCTGGTCCCACATTCGGCGACCGAAAGGGTAAACACACAAGATGACAAGCAATAGATGCCAGCACTGTGGTCTGGTGAACTTTGCCGGGACGGCTGAGTGCCGGCGCTGCAAAGCGCCAATTGCGTGGGGAGCGGAAGGCTCCGGAAGTCAGCCCGCTTTCAGCTCGCAGCCCACCTTTGGTTCAGGCGGCGGCGAGTCCTATCAACCGCAGCAACCTTTCCCGGCGGCGGCCTCATTGCCGAATTATGGGGCGGCAGCCGGCGGATACGTTTCGCCTTACGGGCAAAACCAGAAGCTGCGAAGCGGCCTGGCGATTACCTCGCTCGTGCTTGGAATAGTGGGCATGTTCTCACTCGGGCTGGTTCTGGTAGGTTCCCTCATCGGGCTGATTCTTGGAATTCGGGCCGTGCTCAAGGCTAAGAGAGAGCCGTACGTCTACGGCGGTAAGGGACTTGCGATTGGTGGGATCGTTACCAACTCGCTCGGTCTTGTCTCCATAGTACCCGTCGCTATTATCGCTGCAATTGCAATTCCGAACCTACTCATGGCACGCATGGCGGCCAACGAGGCCAGTGCTATTGGATTCCTTCGAACACTGTCGACCGCCGAAGACGCGTACCAATCCACAGTCGGACGTGGCCTCGAGTTTGGGAGTATGGATGAGCTGATAGCCTCGGGAGCGATTCCGCGAGACAGCGCAAGCAGATTCGGCTACCAGTTCAAGCTCAGGCTACTCGACAGCAACGGCAACGCAGCGTTGGCAGGGACCAGTGATGCCGTTCGCTTTGAAGTGGTGGCGACTCCGATCAGCTATGGATCGACCGGCCGAAGATCGTTCTACGTATCCGAAGAATACATCATTCGATGTGCGGACAAGAGAGGCAGAGAGGCGACTCGAAGTGATCCGGATATTGACCAGTACTTCCGGGATCAGGAACCGGCCTTCGAACAAAGGCGCCCAACAGGAATCGGCGACGCACCTCGAAGGCGCACCTAGGTTCACGATAGAAAGCCGTTCCCTGCACAGAGGCTGCCCTACTCCAACCTCGAACCAACGCATATTTACAAACCCGCCCAGCGGCTGCAATACTGAGGGAGCGCGCGCTCGCATCGTCAGCTTTGCGCGCGAAACCCTATTATGAGAGTCCAGATCGTAGCCGCGGTGCTCACCATTAGCGATTCTGCTTCGCGAGGCGAGCGTGAAGACCTATCCGGCCCGGCTGTTGTGGCCGAGCTTCAGAAGCTTGGCGGCCAGGTAGCCGCGACTGAGATCCTCTCCGACGACCGCCTCTTGATCGCCTCGCGCCTCAAGCACTATGCCGACCGGGGTGACGTGAATCTTATCCTTACGACCGGCGGTACCGGGTTCGCGCCCCGCGACAACACTCCAGAGGCAACCAGAGACGCGATAGAAAAAGAAGCGCCGGGTCTAGCCGAATTGATGCGCCTGCGGAGCCTCGACTCGACTCCGCTTGCGCCTTTGTCGCGCGCCGTCTGTGGCATTCGGGGACGCACGCTCATAGTCAATTTGCCCGGAAGCAAACGCGGGGCGGTTGAGAACTTCACGGCGATCAGAAGCTCGCTGCCCCACGCAATCGGTCTCATCACGGACCAATCACACAAGTGTGCTACTTGAAGCCTTCCCGTTTCTCGTTGCTCGTTTCTCGTTGCTCGTTGGGAGGCTTTCTTTGGGGGAACCCACCTACGAAGGACGAGAAACGAGAAACGAGAAACGAGAAACGAAGACATGAATCCCGATAAGCTCGTGCATGCCACCGCGGCAAACAATCAGCTCCGCTGCATGGCTGCAGTCACGACCGACCTGGTCGGAGAAGCATGCAGGCGACATAGGACGTTTCCGACCGCTTCGGCGGCGCTGGGACGAGCGCTAACCGGCGGGCTCCTGCTGGGCGCCACCGTGAAAGACATGGAGAAGTTGACGGTACACTTCGCCTGCGATGGCCCGATCGGAAGCATCATCGCACAAGCGGACGCGCACGCGAATGTGCGCGGCTATGTGTCGAATCCTGAAGCCGATGTCCCCGCCGAAAACGACCGGGGCAAGCTGGATGTGCGAGCGGTCGTTGGAAGCGGCACTCTCTACGTCACTCGCGACGCTGGTTTCGAAATCGGTTTGATGAAGGAACCCTACCGCGGCATGGTCCCGATCATCTCCGGCGAGATCGGAGAGGATTTCGCGTACTATCTGGCGAAGTCCGAACAGGTGAATTCGGCTGTCAGCCTTGGTGTGCTGATGACAGTCGACGCAAACGGCAACGGACCCGCAATTGAGGGCACTCCAAATCCTGCCGCACCTGAGTTCGAACTGGACCGATTGCGTGTAGCCGCCGCTGGAGGGTTCATCGTACAGGTGATGCCAAGCGCTGACGAGCAGTTGATTGCCAGTCTTGAAGTAATGCTTCCTCAAGCGCCGCATTCGACCGAGATGATTCGCGCGGGGCTGGGGCCAACAGAGATGCTTCAGACTGTGCTTGGCGATTTGGACTTGTTGGTGCTCGAGGAGAAACAGCCGCGCTTCTTCTGCGGGTGCTCACGCGAGCGAGCACTGTTGATCATATCGGCTCTTGGTCGCGAGGAGGTCGAGGATATGCTGACCAGGGATAATGGGGCTGAGTTGATCTGCCACTTCTGCAACGAGGCTTATCGGATCAGCGGCGACGAGTTGAGCGCGATACTCGCCGAGGAGTAGGGGTTAGCCGCCGGACTTGTGTTCCCGCACCCAGGAGCGGAATGCGATCGCAACTTTTCTCTCTCCCTCGGCTATCCCTCGGGCCAGATATTCAGAGACTATTTGCGCCGACAGAAAGCTGAAGGCGCCGCTGGTGTCGTGCTCTTCGTAGCTCTCGCCGGTCAGAAGGAACATTCGTATTTGTCCTTTGGCAACCCGCCAGATTTCCGTGACACCCAGACCGGCATAAATAGGGAACTTATTCAGCGACGCGCTCGTCCGATCAATCTCTATGACGAGATCCGGCGGGGGATCGTGCTCGAGGTTCAGGTCAGTTTTGCCGATGACCAGCGCGGCATTCTGGATATAGAAGCAGTCATCAGGCTCCGCTCCTTTGGCCTTCATCTCTGCTCTGAGTGTCGTTGAGCCGAGGGACTCGATATCAATATCCAGTTCATCCCTGAGGGCCGTTATCAAGGTATGCATGACGCTCTTAGGCCTTTCATGGACCGATGCTGGAGCCATGATCTCCATCCTCCCTCGATCGTAGAAGATTCGCACCGCGCGCCCCTCACCCAGATCTGCCAGTAGTTGCTCGTACTCTTCCCAGGGCACATCATCAACTCTCAGCACAGCTCCGGAGGGCATATGCTCGATCGCCGCAAGATAGTCAGTGGTTGCTGCAGACATGGAAGCATTCCCTCTCAGGCCAACAAACCCTCTCTCAGCAGTCTTCCGATTCGACGCTGCAGGCTGCGATAGATCATCTCTATCGGCTGTGTCGCATCGATAATCTCGAATCCGTATTCGTCGCTCATTGAATCGAAGACGCCGAGCATCCTGGTTTGGTACTCGACGAAGCTATCGAAGAGATCGGCGCCGAGGTGCATATCCATCCCCGACTCCCAATAGTCAAATCCGCTCCGCCGGCCCAGCACGCGCGGGACCAGTTCCGGCACGCTCGCGCGAAGATAGAAGATCGCATCGGGCTTGAGCGCCAGTCCGTAGACCGACTTGATCCACTGCGCGTCCAGCCCCCGAACGATGGCTCGCGCAATCAGCGAGTAAATATAGCGGTCGGTCAGCACGATGAAGCCGGCGCGCAGCGCGGGAATCATCTCATTTTCGAGCCTGTCGGCGAAGTCGGTCGCGTAGAAGAGCGCCAGTGAAATCGGTCCCAGTGTAAGTCCCTCTTTGGCCTGTTTGATCCCCCTCCCCGCGAGTGCCGAGCGGGTCATCCCTGTGTCGAGCACCGCATGGCCATTCGATTCCAGCCAGGGCTTCAGCATCGACACTTGAGTTGAGCGGCCCACACTGTCGGCTCCCTCGATGACAATGAGTCTGCCGTGTAACTCCTCCGGGTCTACGCCCGGCAAGCCCTCGCCGTAAAACTCAAACCTGTGTTGGTCAGATCGCTTGTCCAATTCGAGTTCAATCCTCGCTCCATTCGGGACGGAGCGCGGGCTTGCGAGGCAAGTCTCGAAGCTCACGTTCCACGATGGCTCGAACTTCATTCTGTTGCTCTTCGATGGATCGAGTCGCGTCGATGACCGTCAGTCCGAACTCGCTAACCATCTCTTCGTAACGGTCCCCAATAATGCCTTGAAAGATCTTGAAGCTCTCTTCTATATCGTTCGACAGGTCCAGGTCGAGTCCCGCCTCGTAATACTTGAGACCGGCCCGTGCGCCAAGGATCCGCTTCAGTGATACTTCGAGAGGAACGCGAAAGTAGAAGGCCACAGTCGGCTTCACCGTGAAGTGGTACAGGTCGCGAACCCAGTGCGGGCTCACACCCCGAGCGCAATCTCGGGCAAACGCGGTATAGACGTAGCGATCCGCCAGCACGATGGCGCCGGCCTTGAGCGGCGGGATGATGTGACGCTCGATGCGGTCGGCAAGATCGGTTGCGTGAATGAGGGAGAAGGTTGTGGGCGTCAGCATCTGCTTCTTCTTGCCGGTCCGGGTTGTTTCCTTGACCAGCGGCGAAGAGTTCCACTCGCTGAAGAAGACCATGTAGCCTTCGCGTCTGAGCCACTGCTGGAGCAGGCTGAGTTGCGTAGACTTGCCCGACCCGTCGATGCCCTCGACGATGAAGAGTTTGCCGGGAAATTGACGATCAGCGTACATTTTGCGCTGGATAAGTATAAACAAAAGGGGCGCATGAGGCCAAACAGCATTGGGATGTCATAAAGTGAGGTGTACCGAAGAGACTGAAGCCTAAAGCGACCGATAACGCCGCTGCACAAGCTCGAGTCCGCGTTAATTCTATTGATCTTGGATTCCGGTGTCTCGTAAACTCCCTCTTGCCCACACACGAGCCGCGTACCGAGAGACTCTCAGGAGTCTTG
>DASYSA010000609.1:0-6296 GCA_036003885.1 Blastocatellia bacterium
GGCAATACTACACGGGATCCGAAGATCGAGTCGGGCTGGAGATCGTGAAGAAGTCGGGAGAGGCCTGGCGGGCCGACGTAGAAGTGGGAGAAGGAGAGATATGGGGCCTCGACTTCGAGTATTTCTCTCCCCGGCAGTGCGGCAACGATTGCATCTTCTGTTTCTGCAATCAGAATCCGAAGGGCTCACGCGAATCGCTCTTTTTCAAAGATGAGGACACCAGGCTTTCGTTCCTGCATGGCAACTACACGACAATGTCGTCGATCTCAAAGGTGGAGCTGGACCGGATAGTTGAACAGCGGCTATCGCCACAGTACGTATCGGTTCACGCAACCGACCCGGAAGTCAGGCGATATCTGCTCGGCCGCAAACGGCCTGACGATGTGATGGGAAAGTTGCGCTATCTGAACGAACAGGGCATAGAGCTTCACGCTCAAATCGTGCTCTGTCCAACGATCAATGACGGGGAAGTGCTGAGACGAACGATCGAGGACCTGGCTGGTCTCTACCCCGGAATGAAGAGCGTTGCCGTTGTGCCTGTAGTCTTCACCAGCCTGCACAACTACCGCGACCTGATGAAGCCCGTCACCGACGATCTGGCGCGAGATCTGATCAGGGAGATGAAGCCGATTCAACGCAGGTTTCGAGAGCGCTTCGGAACCACATTCGTGTTCCTGGCCGATGAATTCTACCTGCGGGCGGGCCGGCCGGTTCCCGGTCGCGGGCACTACGGCGACTATCCACAAATCGAAGATGGTGTGGGGATGGTGAGGCGATTTATTATCGAGTCACGCAAAGCGCTCGGGCGCGATCTAGCAACGGAGTTCGGCATCAAGCGAGGCTCGCTCCATGGGACGGTTGCTACGGGAGAACTGTTCTACCCGATCCTGGCTGACTTCGTCGAGCAGGTGAACGAACAATGTGAAACGCGGCTCAAAGTGGTGCGCATTCCGAACCGTTTTTTTGGGCAAGAAATTACAGTTGCGGGACTAATGGCAGGAGGGGATGTCCTTGCGGCGCGAGACTCGGTTCAGGGCGAGTTCTTGATAGTCCCCGAGCAAGCCTGTTTGAAGCAGGGTCGTATTTTCCTCGATGATCTCAGCCTGGAAGACCTTGGGCGCGAATTGGGCAGGCAGGTTGCTCACAGCGGCCCGTCGCTTAAGAGCATGCTCGAGAATGCCAACCAACTGTCGTCTTTAGCTTAGAGTCCGGGACTCCGAGAAGGCGTAGCCTCGAAGGCTGGGCCCATTCGGTTGCCCCTGCGCTAGTCCGATATCTAAGCTTCTCAAAGCCTTCTGACGACAGCCATATTGAACGATTCCGGTGGGAATGGCTCGTTGAACAGAAACGTCCCCAGGTCCATAACCCATTCGGACGATAGGGATCCGCTTGGAGCGTCCACGACAAGTGCGAGCTTGTAGGAATGGGGCAGCGTCAGACGGCCTTCCTTTCCGAAGCCAGAGAATTCTTCAACCAGCGTATAGCGTGTTTCTCTTTGACCTGCGGATAGCTCCGGCGCGCCCCCCATTTGAGCTTGTATAATACGGCGGAATTCGGTCCGGACGTGCTGATAATTCTGCGCGTCAAAGAAGATGGTAATTCGGAGGTCAGAGCCTCCGCGCGGGATTAGCCTGAGCGTCTCTAGCAAACGGTCGCCGATCTTCTTCTCGCCTCCATACTCAAGCTTCGGTGCCCTGTCCTTGAGGTTCAGCAGCGCCCACGCAGTCGTCAGCGTTCCGCCGAGTACGCCGTGCTTGAGGATGGTATCGTGAGCCAGAAGGAAGTCGCCCAGCACTGACCTGCGTCCAGGTGCGATCGCCCCCACTGTGACCGTCTTTCCATCGAACCCCACTTTTTCATGAGGATAGTGAAGTGCCTCGAAGGCCATTGCGATCATGAGCTTGTCGCCCTCGGATGCTATCACAGCTCGTCCTTCAACGCTGTTTGTTCCCCTCGGGCGAAATGTAGCTTTCGAGGTTCCCGTTGCCCTGAAGCTTCTGACCGACGCCCGAGCCGCTGGCGAGCCTATGGAGTCCAGATGCCTGGCTACCAACTCCTCAGGCGCCATCTTTTCCTCAGACAACGCGCTGGATGGTGTCCACGGAACTGGCCAGAGCAAGAGGCCGATGCTGAAAGCAGCCAAAGCCCGACTGGGAGCATGAATCAGGCTCTTCTTCATTTTTCACCTTCCTCCCGTTCCGAACACCTCGATGCCACGATCATCGTGTTCGACAGACGGTCGATACACGCTGCAGGATTATAGAAACAAGTAGACTCTGCTGCAACCTGGCATGCATGCTTGTGTGATCCGCAACTACAGTTCGTTTCACTTGCGCATAAGCAGAAGATGATACATGATTGGTCGTCATTCAGGCTCACTTTCTGGCAAGGAATTCAATCCGTCAAAGGGAGGCGCTGCATTTTGCGTTCCTGCCAGGTATATGGTTCGACCCAAAGTAAGCCGCCAATCAAGGATTCAAGACGATCATAGGGACTGGCAACGGCTAGTGCGACGACGGACGAATCCTGCCTTGAACGCGGCTAAACAACTATATGGAGGAAGAAAGAATGAGGATTTCAAATAGGTGCATTTCGCTCGCGCTCACCCTCTTTCTGGTAGCCGGCCTGGCGGTGGGGCAAAACCCGCTCGGCCGTTTAGCCGGCTCGGTTCGCGACCCAAAGGGCGCGGTGGTATCCGGAGCGAAGATTACACTCACCCGCGAAACCACTGGCCAACAACAGACGACTTCGACGAACGGCGAAGGAGGCTTTGGCTTTCCGCAACTGTCTCCAGGATTTTACACGGTCAAGATTGAGATGACCGGCTTTAAGACCGCCTCTTACGTTGAAGTGAAGGTAGACCCGGGGCAGGAATACTCCCTGACGATCACGCTCGAGGTCGGCGGAGCTGATGAAACGGTCCAGGTTAGTGCGGGCGCGGACCTGGTTAACACAACATCAGCGGAACTCAACAATACCGTAGCCCAACGCCAGATTCTTGATTTACCGCTCAATGGACGAAATCCAATTGAGCTGATCCGCTTGCAGGCCGGGGTCGTCGGCATTCCAACGCGGACGAACACCGCAATCAATGGCGGGCGCCCAACGTGGACAGAGATCACCCAGGATGGGATCAATATTCAGGACAACTTCATTCGCACCAACTCGCTCGATTTCGTCCCGAATCGTCCCACTTCAGACAGTATCGGTGAATTCACAATAACGACCAACACTCAAGGGGCCGATGCCGCGGGTGGTGCTTCGCAGGTCAAGCTGGTCACTCCTTCCGGCACCAACGAATTCCATGGTAGTCTCTTCGAGTTCAATCGGAACTCGGCGCTTTCGGCAAACAGTTGGTTCAACAACACGTCAGCCGTCGCACGCCCCTTCCTCAATCGCAACCAGTTTGGGGGACGGATCGGAGGACCGGTTCGGGCAGGCAGACTCAAAGACAAACTCTTCTTCTTCGGCTACTACGAGGGTTTCCGCCAAGTCGTTCAGGCCGTGCAGAATAATACGATACCGGCAAATAACGATTTCCTTACAGGGGTCTTCAGATATGTGCAGCCCAACACGACGACCGTACAAACGGTGAATGTTCTGAGTCTCCTGCCGGGTGTGACGCTGGATCAGAAAGTGAAGGCCCTAATTCTCGACCGGGCTCCCGCAGCCTCAAACGTCAATAACTTTGACGTAGGCAACTCGACAGCTGATCGTATTCTGAACACTGCGGGCTTCAGGTTCCGGCAGTCCCGTCTGACGACCCGAAACTACTTCGGGTTCCGCACCGACTACCAACTCACTGACGCCCATCGGTTCGAGTTCATCTTTACGCGGTTGACCGACGTGGACGATCGCCCCGACCTGGACGCGATCTCCATCCCGAGGCCAAAGATCTTCACCGATGCAACGACCAAACTGATCGTAGGCGCGTGGCGCTGGTCAGCTACACCACACCTCTCGAACGAGTTGCGCATCGGCGCGAATCTGGCGCCGGTCTCGTTCGACAGCAGCGTGGACTATAGTGGGATCATTTTCGGTGTGCCATTTATCACCAACCGCGAGGTGACTTTCCAGCCCCAGGGACGCGACACCAGGACGCGCCAGTTCATTGACAACGCTTCCTACGTCACTGGTGAGCACTCTTTTCAGTTTGGAGGGAGCCTTCAACAGGTCCGCGTCAATCCCTTTAACTTTGCCGGGCGATTCCCCAGTGTAGGGTTCGGCTTTAGCGTTGCCGCTCCGGCCAGTATCCAGTTGACCGCCGCGAACTTCCCGGGTGGCATTAGCGCCACCGACCTGGCCAATGCCAATTCACTCAGGTCGTTTCTGGGCGGCGTAATCAATACGGTTTCCCAGTCGTTTCAGGTAAAGGACAAGACTTCCGGCTTTGTCGCGGGCATCCCGGAGGACCGCAACTTCAGCTTGAACGATTATGCATTCTACGTCCAGGACAACTGGCGGTTGAGGCCCAATCTGACCCTGAGGTTAGGAGTGAAGTGGGAGTACTTCGGCCCGCTGATCGAGGATAATGATCTCAGTCTGCTTCCGGTCTTGGGGGGACGCAGTCCTCAGGAGGCATTGCTTGACCCGAACGGCACAGTCGATTTCGTGAAGGGGCAGTTTTACAAAAAAGACCTCAACAACTTCGCGCCGTCACTAGGCATTGCGTGGGATCCGTTTAAGAATGGCAAGACCTCGATTCGCGCCGGTTATACCGTGGCGTACGTCAACGAGGAAACGATTCGGGTCGCGCAGGGCGCTTCGGCCAACAATGCTGGCCTAGCCTCATCGAACAACCTGGTTAACCTGTTCACCACCGTCAATGGGGGGGTTCCGGTAGTGCCTGCGCCCGCGTTCAAGGTGCCACGCACGTACGCGGATCAGCTCGCACTCGCTCCGCTCGCGGCAGCCTACACGATCGATCCGAACCTCAAGCAACCCTATGTTCACCAGATCAGTCTCAGCGTCCAGCGCGAGATTGGCCTGGATACTGCTGTTGAGGCTCGCTACGTCGGCACGCTGGGAAGGAAGGTATGGCAAGCGGTCGACCTTAACCAAATCAAGATAAGTAGCGCCTACCTCGAGGACTTTCTCCGAGCCCGCAGCAATGGGTTCCTAGCGCTCGCTCGACCAGGCGGTACATTCAATCCTGCCTTCAACGCGGCCATCCCTGGCAGCCAGCAGTTGACGGTGATTCCGACAATCGGAGGTGGGGCACTTACCAATGCTACCGTCAGAAGCTTGATCCAGACCGGGCAGCCGGGCTCCCTGGCAGAGACCTACATCAACAGCCGATTTGCGGGGGCAAATGCCCTCTTTTTGCCTAATCCGGGTATTGGCGTAGCGGACCTTGTGGGCAATGGTGCGGAAACCGATTATCACGCATTCCAGGGAGAAGTGCGCCGCCGCCTGAAGAATGGGATCACGGGGCAGATGAACTATACGTTCAGCAAGGTGCTGACGAACTCGTCCGGCACGGGCCAGACGAGATTTGAGCCGTTTCTGGACAATGCACGGCCAGAACTCGAGCGGTCGCGTGCCGAGTTCGATATAACGCATAACATCAACGCTAATCTCATTGTCGAGTTGCCGTTCGGGAAAGGAAAACGGTTCCTGACTAGTAACAATGTGCTCGACCGGGTTGTAGGTGGATGGCAGGTAAGCTCGATTATCCACTGGCAGAGCGGAGCCCCGATCTCGATTCTGTCGGGGCGTGGGACCTTCAACCGCGGTGGCCGTTCGGGCAACAATGGAGCTAATACAGGCCTGAGCGCCGCCGAGATCAAGGCGTTGTTTGGAATTCGCAAGCTTCCCGATGGACGGGTCTTTTACATCGATCCAAAAGTCATTGATCCGGCTACCGGACGCGCCGTTGGCGATGATAACCTAAACAACTCGGCCGGCTTCGCGAGTCAGGTGTTCTTCAACCCGATTACGGGTACCCTTGGCGCACTGCAGCGTCTGCAGTTCGATGGCCCGGCCCAGGTCGCGTGGGACTTTTCACTTGTAAAACGGACAAGGATAACCGAGCGCGTCAACTCCGAGCTCAGGGCTGAGTTTTTCAACGTCCTCAATCACCCCGGCTTCTTTGTGGGTGATCAGGGAATCAACAGCACACAGTTCGGGCGCATCACCGGCCTGAATCAGGCTGCACGCATCGTTCAGCTTGCACTTAAGGTCGACTTCTAGCATTGCGGTTCCGTTTTCGGCGGACTCAGTCAGGATTGCCCGGCAACCTGACTGAGTCCTTCTCCTCTCCTCCCGTGAGTTCCCGCAGGATTTTTCGCTATTTT
>DASYSA010000610.1:0-15825 GCA_036003885.1 Blastocatellia bacterium
CGGAAACCTACGCTCGACATCGTCCAGTTCGTGCTCCTTGTGTACGTAGATCAGGACGTTGCCGTCCACAGCATCCGAGAGGCCCGAACGCTTGACCTTGCGTGGTTGAAAGACCACGTCTCCATCCGAGAGGATCACTGCCGCGCCCCACTGCTTCACGTGCTCCAATACATCCAGTGAATCGGGAAAGAGCCGATTCGCAAACGGGTATTCCACCATGAATTCCGAAACCGTCAGCACGTGCGGATCTCGCGGATACTCGATTCTGTAGCGCTGCAGCGCACCCAGATAGTCGGCATAGCCGATCTCCGTTCGCAGTTCCTCAAAGATCTTCCAGTAATGTCGATGGCGTTCAGTCCCAACCACCCGTTCGAGGTGACGCTTGAGATCGGCGGTTACTCGGTCGTTGTCGAGCAGCGTGTTGTCCACATCGAACAGAAATACTATTTCGCTAGTCGGTGCATTCGACATCTCGACCTCCCTGTTGACCCACCGGGCGCGCGCGGTTCACTGCTGGTGGAGAAGATCACGCGAGCCGTGTCTTCAGGATCGCCGGCGCCACATTCGATGGGCGCCGAGATCTCAATCCTGTCCGGGACCGCCCATCCCTCCTCAGCCGATGACGGAAATCCAAAGGTCGGACAATGAATCAGGCCTGGCTCGCGCCCTTGCCGGCCTCGCCGCTCGTCGAGGTCAGGCGCTCGCTCGCAGCCTCCCATAGCCGATACCCACCCACAATAGCGTTGGCGTTATCGCCCAGCCTGCACCCCGGCGGAAGCTCCTTTAGCAGTCTCGCGTTGCCTCCCCCGAGCACCACGTCGTCAGCCTGCAGCGCGGGCGCGAGTTGCGCGACAGCAGCGTCTACGTGCTCGCGCCATTTCTTTTTTCCAAACCGTTGCAGTCCGCAGAGCCCAATATAGTCCTCAAACGTCTTGCCTTTCCTGTACGGCAGGTGCGCGATTTCCATTGGCTCCAGTTCTCCATTGACCACCATGGCGCTGCCCAATCCGGTTCCCAACCCCAGGAAGAGCATGCTACCGCCCCTGTAACTCCCCAGAGCTTGCATCGCAGCGTCGTTGATGACCTTCACGGGACATCCGAACGCTTCATTGAAGTCGAAGCCAACCCATCCTTTGCCCAGATTCGCTGGATCACAGATCGGACGGCCACGGAATACAAAGCCGGGATAGCCAATCGACACCACCTCGTATTCCCATCCTTCGGTCGCCTTCTTCACTTCCTTCACCATGCGTCTCGGCGTCAGCTTCGGCCCAGAATCGATCTTCTGTGGCTCGTCGTGATCCGTCGCGAGCACCTTGACGTGAGTGCCTCCGACATCGATAACCAGAATCTTCATATGCCTCTCCTTTTTCCGGGCCCACTGCTCGTAAGCCTCGAATTGTTCTTCCACTCAACCGATCCCTGGGTACGCACGCTTCCAGCGTGCGAGCGCAGCGCCACCTGGAATACGACTCGCCCTTCGCGGATGGCCCGCACACCGGAAGCGATGCGCACCCAGGCTGCTCTGCGATCTTCACCCGGCTTTCCCCAACTGCTGTTTGGCAGCGAGGACCACATTCTCCACAGTGAAGCCGAACTTCTTCTGCAACTCTTTGAGCGGCGCTGATGCTCCAAACGTCTTCATCCCGATCCGCTCGCCAACAAGGCCGGTGAACCTCGCCCAACCAAATGTCGATGCCTGTTCGACCGAGACGCGCGCGGATACATCGGGCGGAATAACGCTTTCGCGGTACGCCTGGCTCTGGTGCTCGAAAAGTTCCCACGAGGGCATGCTAACCACCCGCGCCTTGATGCCCTCGGCCTTCAATTGCTCGTACGCCTCGACGCAGAGCGAGACTTCACTTCCGCTGGCCATCAACAGCACCTCGGGCCGTCCGTCGAGTGCGTCGGCCAACACGTACGCGCCCATTGCTACCCCTGCGGCAGCGCCATACTTTGTCCGGTCCAGAGTCGGCAGCGCCTGCCTCGAGAGGATGAGGGCAACCGGCTCGTGGTGCAATTGCATGATCAAGCGCCAGGCTTCAGCGACCTCGTTCGCATCCGCCGGCCGCATTGTGATCAATCCGGGAATTGCTCTCAGCGACGCCAGGTGCTCGATCGGCTGATGAGTGGGACCGTCTTCCCCGACTCCTATGGAATCATGCGTGAAGATGTAGATCACCGGGACCTCCATGATCGCGCTCAGCCGGATCGCCGGCCGGAGATAATCACTGAAGATCAGGAAGCCGGACCCGTAGGGCCTCACCTTCGTAAGCGACATGCCGTTAAGAATCGCGCCCATCGCGTGCTCGCGAATGCCGAAGTGGAAATTGCGCCCGCCATAACTCGCGGCTTCGAAATCTCCCGCGCCCTCGAAAGTGAGACGGGTCTTGGTTGATGGAGCCAGATCGGCTGAGCCGCCTATCAACCAGGGCACGTTGACCGCGATGGCATTGAGAACCTTTGCGGATGAGTCGCGTCCCGCGACGCCTTTTGCATCAGCGGGAAAGACCGGCAGGTCTTTGTCCCAGCCCTCGGGCAGTTCGCGGCGTTGCGTCTTCAGGAGATGGGCAGCCAGTTCGGGGTACTTTGCCTCGTATGCTGAGACCTTCGCGAGCCAGGCTTCGCGCGCGGCCTGTCCGCGTTGTCCCATCACCTGTTTGAAATGCGCGGGGACTTCCGCGGGTACCAGAAACTTTGCGTCCTCGGGCCAGCCATAGTTCCGCTTAGTAAGCCTGATCTCTTCCTCGCCGAGCGGTTCGCCGTGCGCGGCGCCGGTGTCTTGCTTGTTTGGAGAGCCGTAGGCGATGTGACTGTCCACGATGATCAGAGTGGGCCGGTCATTCGTATTACGGAAGGTCTTGAACGCTCTTTCGAGCATCTGGAGATCATTCGCGTCGCCGACCCGGGTGACGTTCCAGCCGTAGCCCAGGAAGCGGGTGGCCACGTCTTCGCTGAACGACCATGCAGTGTTACCCTCGATAGTGATCTTGTTGTTGTCGTAGATCCAACAGAGATTTCCGAGTTTGAGATGGCCCGCAATCGACGCAGCTTCGCCGGAAATGCCTTCCATCATGCAGCCGTCCCCACACAATGCGTATACATCATAATCGATCATCTCGAAGTCGGGGCGATTGAAGTACTCGGCCATCCATCTGCCGGCGATGGCCATCCCGACGCTCGTTGCCACTCCCTGACCCAGCGGTCCCGAAGTCGTCTCGACACCGGAGGTCCAGCGATATTCGGGATGTCCTGGACAGCGACTATCGAGCTGACGAAATCGCTTGATGTCGTCTAGCTTTACCGATAGTTCACCGAGTCGCTCGTATTTCGGATTGACTGCCTTTACCCCCGTCAGATGAAGCATGGAGTAGAGCAGCATCGAGGCATGCCCCGCGGAAAGCACGAACCGGTCACGGTTGGGCCAGATCGGATCCTCAGGATCGAACCGCAGGAATCTCTGCCACAAACAATAGACCACCGGCGCCATTGCCATCGGAGTACCAGGATGGCCGGAGTTCGCCTGCTGGACCGCATCCATGGAGAGCGTTCGAATGGTGTTGATGCACAATTGGTCGATCTGGTCTTCTGTCATCGTGACCTCCAACTATCCATGTCTCCGCGTCTCCGCGCGCAAGCGACTCTCCTGCGTAAAGCGCGAGAGCCCGAACACCACGCTGCTGAGGACTTATTTACCGTCATTGACTCATGACCCAGGATGTCTTCCCCGCCCTGTCCGATGGATCATGAAGACTGTAGCCTTCGGCCCCCGCAGGTCAAGCGGAAAAGCAAATTCGAAATGCGAATTCGAAATGCGAAATTGGTCGCTAATTAGCGTTTTCGCACTTCCTTCTTCTATAATCGGCCCGCTATGGAGACGAGGACGAGACTGCTGCATAAGCTGACGGGCATTGTGACGGTGCTGATCTTTCTGGGAACGGGCGCTTACATGCGCTTCAACTCGCCGGCTCTCTTCGAATCAGATCCAACAGTGCGGATGATGTTCCGGTCGACGCACATTTACATTCTATTGTCCGGCCTTCTCAATCTCGGGATTGGAAGCTATCTCCTCCTGTCTCGGCAGCGGTGGCGAAGAATTCTCCAATTGATCGGTTCGAGCTTCGTCCTTGTTGCGCCCGTGTTGCTGATCTGCGCGTTCTTCTACGAGCCGTCCAGCAGGAGCGTGGAAAGACCGTTGACCTTGCCTGCTATGCTTTTGCTAATGATTGGCACACTGTCGCATCTGCTGAGCAATACGGGCAGCAGTATGGTTGAGGGAGACAGGGCAGTCGTTTCGGACCACGCCCTCCAACCGATCCACGCCAGGAGAGCAGGAGCAAGCGAGTATGGAAAAGGAGATTGATTCAAAGCCGAGAGACCTGGGCGCATTCGCCCGGCTGATAGGATTGAGTTTCGCCTCAAAGGCAAATGGATACAGCCAGTGCGTCCTGGTGGTAAGCGAGAACCACTTCAATCCAAACGGGGTCCTGCACGGCGGAGTGGTCTATTCGATGGCCGACACCGGTATGGGCGGAGCGCTTCACTCGAGCCTGGCGGCGGACGAGACCTGCGCTACTATCGAGATCAACATCGTCTACCTGAAAGCCGTGACCACCGGAGTTCTCACCTGCGACACGAGATTGATTCACAAGAGTGGCAACATCGGGGTCCTGGAGTGTGACGTGGAAAATGAGGGGCAGCTCGTCGCTAAGGCCCTCGGCACATTCTCGATACTCAAGAGGCGTGATGCGTGATTCGTCATACGCAGCCTCAGGATCACGCATCACGAATCACGCATCAATGGCCGAGGCTCTTGCGAATACGATCGCGGTAGAGGTTTGCTTTAGCCAGAACCGCAGCTTCATTGATGGTTCGCACGATGCGGTTCCGCATCACAAGGCTGCCGTTGATCATCACGCTCTCAACATCGGATGCCTTGGTAGCGTAGACCAACTGGGAATAGACATTGTAAACCGGCGTCTGGTGAGGACTGTTCATGCCGACGACGATCAGGTCCGCTCGCTTGCCGGGCTCAAGTGACCCGATCTCCTTGTCCATGTGAATTGCCCGGGCGCCGCCAATCGTAGCCATCCGAACGACCTCTCGCGCGTTCAGCACCGTCGGATCCTTTGCGATTAGCTTGTGCAGCTTCGCAGCCGTATCCATCTCTTCCCAAAGATCCAGGTCGTTATTGGACGCGGCGCCGTCGGTGCCGAGCCCCACCGCCACGCCGCCGCTCAACAACCTGGGTACGGGCGCCACACCGGCAACTACTTTCATGTTCGATTGAGGACAATGGCCGACGCCTACTGAGCGCAGGGCGAGTGTCTTGATGTCATCCTCGGTCGGCCAGACCATGTGGGCGGCTATGACTCGCCCATCGAGGAGACCGATACGATCCAGGTATGCGACGGAACTCGCTCCGTATTTCTCTTGAATCGTCTTCACTTCGGCGGCATCTTCGGCAATATGGATGATCAGGGGCACGCCTCGCTGCGACGCCAGGTCGTGCGTCTGCTTCAGGTGTTCGGTAGACACCGTGTAGGGCGCGTGAGGCGCAATGGCCGGAGTGATAAGCGGGTGGCCCTTCCATTTCGCTACGAACTTTTCAAAGTAAGCCACCGCCGATTCCCAGGTCTTGTTGTCCGGCGCGGGAAAATCTATGAGCGTTTCCCCGAGCACGCCCCTCATGCCGGCGCGAGCTGTCTCCTCTGCGATAGCGCTCTCGAAGTAGTACATATCGACGTAGGTGGTTGTGCCGCCTCGAATCATCTCGAGACAACCCAATCTCGTGCCCCAGCGCACGAACTCCTCGTCGACATTCTTCGCTTCAGCGGGAAATATGTACTTCTGGAGCCATTCCATCAGCACGAGGTCATCGGCGATACCGCGCAGCAGCACCATCGGAACGTGGGTATGAGTGTTGATGAGGCCGGGCATCACGACCTTGCCGCGGGCGTCGATAGTGGATGCTGCGACGTAGCTGCGGAGAAGCTCCGAAGCAGGGCCGACAGCGACTATGCGATCGCCCTTGACGGCAACTGCGCCATCTTCGATCAGTCGCGCAGATACGTCCATTGTGACGACCGTTCCGCCGCGTACGAGAACATCAACACGGCTTGCTGCGCTCGCGCAGAACGGTATCACAGTCGCGATGAGCGCCAGGATCAAGAGGAATATGATTACGGCTTTTCGCAAGTGCTCTCTCCTTCGCGGAGAGTCTATATGGGAAATGCGAAATTCGAAATGTGAAATGCGAAATTCACAGTATCCGCAATTTCGCACTTCGCATTTCGCATTTCGAATTTCTCACAACTCGCTGTAGTCCAGCTTGAACAGGTCCATCGCACGCGACATGTCACCCGTTTCAAACCCAAGCCGAAACCACCGTACCCGCTGTGCTGAGGTCCCGTGTGTGAAAGAATCCGGGACCACGTATCCTCTCCCTTGCTTCTGCAACCGATCGTCTCCGATCGCGTTGGCCGCACCCAACGCCTCCTCCAGATCTCCGGGGTCGAGGATATTCTTCATCCTCTGCGCGTGATATGCCCAGACTCCTGCCAGGAAGTCGGCCTGAAGCTCCAGCCGAACCGAAAGCTTGTTGTACTCGGTCTCGCTCACGCGCCCTCGTTTGCCATTCACCTGGTCCAGGATCCCAATCTGCTTCTGAACGTGATGTCCGATCTCATGGGCTACAACGTAAGCTTGCGCGAAGTCACCCGCTGCCTTGAAGCGATTCTGCAACTCCTGGAAGAACTGCAGGTCAAGGTACACCTTCTGATCCTGCGGACAGTAGAAAGGACCGGTCGCTGAAGAAGCGAACCCGCATCCCGATTGGGAGCCGCCGGAAAATAAGACCAGCTTCGGCTCGGGATACTCCTTTCTGAACTGTTTGCGGAATAGGTCGTGCCACACGTCTTCGGTGTCTGCCAACACGACCGCGACAAATTTCTTCTGACTATCTTCAGTCGGGCTAGTCTCACGTCGCGCAGCGGGGCTCGTGTCGGTGTCGGGCTGACCCTGCTGCAGCAATTCACGAGGGTCAACGCCGAACAGAAGTGCAAGGACGATCAGGACAATGCTCCCGATGCCTCCGCCGGCCACCAATCTTCCGGTTGAGAACCCTCGCCTATCTTCAACGTTGTCACTTTCGCGCTGATCAAGCCATCGCATAGTTCACCTCTCGAATGAAGAACCTCCATTGGGGACTGATCAAACGGGCAGCCCACAAGGTTGTGTTAGAGAGACACAGCGTAATTCCCCGGCGTCGCCTGTGACCCATAGAATCTTGCTAGTTGTGCCTCGTTTTCGAACTCCGGAGGAGGGGGCTCAATGTTTGTAGAAGGTCGCCCCGGAACGGCACCAAGTCGGAGGAGTCGTATGTGCGTTCGAATACCCCGAAGGGCCACCGCCGCACATTTCATTCCTCCGGGGGTGAGAGTCTCGTGTTGGCTGCTCCTACAAACATTGAACATTCAAACCCAGTCCGTGGTCGAAACCGTACCTATTTCATACAACGGCGCGCAAAGACGCTAACGTGCAAAAACTGAACCACACGTGAGCCTTTTCCCTACTTTGCGCTCTCCCGGCTGTTTAGGGATCCACCTCTCTCCTAATCCTCGCCACGGTTGGACTGAATGATATGACAGCTGCGCATCGGTTTCTGTTCACTACTGGACAACTCTCCAAATAAAGTGTCAGCGGAGGTGACGCTGTGAAAATTCCTTGAGCGGCGTGAATACCACTGAATTCGATTTATCCCGAACGCGAAACGACAAACGCGAAACGCGAAACGTCCGTTTGTCCGCCAGTTTGACGCTGCTGAAATGCGGGTGCTAATCTTTGCCTTGCAATAAGCGCGGGGCGACTCTCCAAGCGCCGCGCTTTTTGATTTAGATATGGCATTATTCTGGAAACGAAAAAAACAGGACGAGTTCATCTCCCTTGGCCTCAATCGCGCGGCCACAGCCGAAGAGGAAGCGATCGCTGCGCGCCGTCACGAAGGGCCCGAGCCGGAACTGCTCGACAAGTTCAAAGAGGCGGTCGTCTCGACTCGACAGAATCTCTCCGATCGCTTCGACTCCATCATCGGCGGCAAGCGAGAAATAGACGCAGAGGTGCTCGACCGGTTAGAGGAAGTCCTCATAGGCGCGGACATCGGCGTTCAAACCTCGCTCGAGATAATCGAGAAGGCCCGCCAGCAGGTGCAACGCAAACAGCTAAACGACGTCGATGAGTTGAAGCGACTCATCAAGGGTGAGCTTCGACAGATACTCGACTCGGCCGAACGTAGCCGAATAAGCGGAACCGTCGCCTCCGAAACCGAGGTCCCGCTCGACATCAAGCCCTACATCGTGATGGTCGTAGGCGTGAACGGCGTCGGCAAAACGACCACTATCGGCAAACTCGCGCATCGCATCAAGAGCGAGGGGAACAACGTGATGGTCTGCGCCGCCGACACCTTTCGAGCGGCAGCTAACGATCAACTCGCCATTTGGGCGGAGCGCTCGGGCGTGCCGCTGATACAACAGAAGCCCGGAACCGATCCTTCGGCGGTGTTGTTTGACTCAATCAGCGCCTCGCGCGCACGCGATGTCGACGTGCTGATCGTCGACACGGCCGGCCGCCTTCATACCAAAGTCAACCTCATGCAGGAACTCGAGAAAATGCGCCGAATCGCGGGCCGTGAAGTCCCGGGCGCACCTCATGAAGTGCTCCTCGTGATCGACGCTGTGACCGGACAGAATGGCTTGGAGCAGGCCCGCCAATTCACGCGAGCGGTTCCTGTGACCGGCCTCGTGTTGACCAAGCTGGATGGAACCGCAAAGGGCGGGATCGTCGTCGCCATAGCCAAGGAGCTTGCGATTCCCATTCGCTACGTCGGCGTGGGAGAGCAGATGAATGACCTGGTTGAGTTCTCGCCTGAGGCTTACATCGAAGGGCTGTTCGCTTGAATGCTCTTCGTCCGGCTCGCTACCGTCATCCTCATCCCATACTTCGGCCGGAGAGTGATCAACGGTCTCAGCTCCACTCGATGACCAGCCTCTAATCGCATATGCCATTTTTGCGCGATTGCGGCAAGCAACAACACCCCTTCCATCCACGCGAACCCTTCGCCTATGCAAACCCTTGGGCCGCCGCCGAACGGAAAGTAAGAGAATTTGGGCCGGGCTTCTCGATTTTGGGGAGTCCAGCGCTCAGGGTCGAATTTGAACGGATCAGGGTGGTATCGAGCGTTGTGTTGCATGACCCAGGGACTCATAAGGATTATGGAACCAGCGGGTGCAACGTACCCATCGATCTCGTAATCGCTCAACACCTGACGCCCCATCGCCCACGCCGGTGGATACATTCTCATCGACTCGGCAAAGACCATCTCGGTGTAACGCAGCCGCGACACATCGTCAGCAGTGGGCAGTCTTCCTTCCAGCACTTCGTCGATCTCTCTGTGTAGCTTTGCTTCGATCTCCGGGTCTTGCGAGAGTAAATACCAGGTCCACGTCATCGCATTGGCCGTCGTTTCGTGGCCTGCCAGAAAGATGGTCATCGCCTCGTCGCGCAGTTGGAGATCGGTCATGCTTCCCCCATCGCCCTCTTCATCCTGCGCAAGCAGCAGCATCGAGAGCAGGTCGCCTCGATCGACGCCGGCGGCTCTATGCTCGCCGATGATTCTATAGATCGTCCTGTCGAGGCGGCGGTGCGCCTTCAGGAACCGGAAGTTGCTCGGAAGCGGAAGACTGTTCATCAACTGAGGAAATGGTATCGTGATCCTGTCGAACAGCTGCATGATCGAATTCAGAGCCTCGCCGATCTCTTTAGCTTCGGATTCAACGTCTGCATCGAAGAGGGTCTTGCCGACGATTCCGAGCGTCACCCGCATCATCTCCTGATGAATGTCCAACGTTTCGCCATCGTGCCAGCGGTCGCGAGTGCTCTCTGCATACTCGGCCATCACGTGAGCGTAGGAGGTGATGCGCTGTTTGTGAAACGCGGGCTGCGCGAGCCTGCGCTGGCGTCGGTGAAAGTCGCCCTCGCTCGTGAGAAGCCCTTCACCGAGAAAGCGCTTTGCCATTTGAAGACCGCGGCTTTTGATGAAGTTCCGGCTGTTGGTGACCAGCACGTCTCGGATGTAGTCGGGGCTGTTGATCAAATAGATTTGCTGAGGACCGAACTTGAGGTAAACCACGTCACCGTATTCGAGCGCGGCGTTGAGAAGAAAGCCGGTCGGATCGCGGCGGAACTCGAGCAGGTTGCCTGCTATTGGTTTTCCCTTTGGTCCTGGCGGGATCTTGTCAGACATATGAGACAGTGTAGCGACGAATCACGCGAATTTCATAGCTCCTTCGGACCGCCGGCTTGTCCAGGAAATCCTCAACGACACGGGGAGCAACGACAGGCCGAAAGATGAGACTCACAGCGCATCTTTAGCCACTGGTTCGAACGCTGCCCCGCGAGTTTTCGCGGCGGTGAATGCTTCCCGGAGCTGTTGCGAGACAAGAACGGCCTTGTGGGCCGAACGGCCACTTCCGAAGTAGGCCCTGGCCCTGGCTGAGTGACCGCTGGGCGGCGTCTGTATAGGCGGGAAGGGTCCTCGTACAGCAGGTTCATACTTGACTCGACCACAACTGGCACATATTACCGGCGTTAGACCGCCGATGAGTATGTCGACCTCTTCCTCGATGACCAGTTGGACGACTGTCTTCAATTCCCTGTCCCTCGCATCGAGCACAGGCCGGCAACCGACTCCGCGCGGCTTAAAGATCGTATCCCAAATCTCGGGCTTAGCAAAAAACTCATCGAAGACCCAGTTGAGTTGAAGAATACCGTTTCGACCCCACCTCGGCTCCGATTTCATGCGAAACGGCGCGTTTTGCTTCGCTCCAATGCCGCAGGTTGAACAGTAACCGGCAAGATCATAGGTGACTTCCATGTAGTTACTTTCTGGTTGCCGGTACCCGTGGTGTCGATCCGTACTCATAACCAGCCAATCCGCACCAGCAATCTCCGCCGCTGAAAACCGCGTGGTCACAATATCCAGCGCATCGTGGCGCGCGATCCAGAGTCGGACATCGGGCCATCGATCGTCTGATTCGGCCAATTCAAACAAAACCAGGTCGTCAAGGACCGTAACCAATTCCTTCACAATACCAAGGCTGGCAAGGTCCTGCCGAATCCTTCGAGTTGCTGAAATCGAGATTCGGTGAATGATCTGCATATGGTGGTCTCGCCGACTTCACAAGCCGGATGCTTCGTCTCTAGTCGCTGACTTCGTGTGATTTGCGGATTTCACCATCAACTCGCATATCGTTCTTCGACAGTAGCGGCAAACACCAGTGTACCGATGACTCCGATGGCGCCCGCGACAAAGAACGGAGTCTGGGGAGTGATCTTCCAGAGCAGTCCGCCAATCGCAGCGGCCGGAGTGATGCTCAAGCTTCGGACAAGGTAATAGAGTCCAACAGTTCGCGCGCGAAGGTGAGGCTCGGCGAAGTCGACTATCATTGCCTTGCGCGACGGCTCGCCAATCTCTCTCAAGCCTCCGATGATGAACGCCACGACCAGCCAGGTAAAGTCGCGCGCGGAGACCACAGCTACAGGAAAGAGCGCGAAGCAAGAGAATGTCATGATCACGAAAGGCTTGCGCCCGATGCGGTCGGCGATCCTGGCTGCCGGCAGATAGACCAGCATCGAGGTTGCCATCTGTATTGCCACCAGCGCTCCGTAACGGGCTGCGCTAATGCCGCGGACGTTTGTCACGTAGAGAACGATGAAGAAATCGGCCAGTCCTTCACAGATTCGGATGATGATGTCGGAGATCAACAACCGCTTCAGAGCATGATGAAAGGATTTCCAGACACCTCTTATGTTCGTACGCGCGCCCTCTATTGCGGCGATGTTTATGGTTCGCGCTATGACCACAGCGATCACTGCAAGCGCCAGGGTGATCACAAGGCCGGTTCTCACTCCGGTGATAATTCCGAGAGAGGCAATCAGCAGGCCTCCAATCAGAGGCCCGACCGACATCGGAACACGCTTCAATAACGCTTGAAGAGTGAATCCCATTGCCCGGCGTTCTTTGGGCAATGAGTCGCCAATCACGGCAAAGATGGCAGGCGAGGCCATGCTCTGCCACGCCATTGCAAACGGCAGCCCTGCGAAGACGAACGGCCACGAGGGACTGAGCCAGTAGATCACGTAACCGATCGAGGCGAGCGTGATGAAAATAAGAAAGGCGCGACGGCGGCCGAGATGATCGGCAAGCCAGCCCCCCGGATACTGAGACACGGCGTCGCAGAAGTCCTTTGCCGTGCCGAAGGCTCCGATCATCAGCGTGCTTGCGCCGAGCGCTTCAAGATATTTCGGAAGGAACTTCTTCCAAAGCTCCTCTCCCATCCCGAGCAGGAAGGCTGCTGCGGAAGCAACGATGATATTGCGCTCCAAACCGAGGTAGTCACTCAGGCGCACGCGAAAGCCGGCTCCGTCAGTTCTTGGCAAGGTTTCTCGTTTCGAGTTTCGAGTTTCTAGTTTCGAGTTTCGGGTTTGTGAGAGAAGGTCATCAGGTCGTTGAGCCGTCGGCTTTCCTGTTTGTCGTCCGCGACGCTCCGACACGAATCAATCGCAAGCTCACAAAACGCAAACGCGAAACCCGAAACCCGGAACCCGAAACTCGAAACGTTCCTCATCTGCGACCGAGACCCTTCAACCTGCCCACGGTGAACTGTGGTGGAGCAGGGCGATCTGGCGGGGCAGCGGGGGCCGGCGCATTTGCTGCCGCAGGCGTTGAAGATGCCCCGGCTGTGTTGGCGGTCACCTTCGACGGATTGTCGAGCAGCGCGCGAATGCGGATCCAGCGTGCCTTTTCTCCCGAGACGAGTTCCTTTAGCTCTCTGCTCGCTGCTGGATTGGATAAGGAGTCGGCGGCCTGCGCGATCTTGTCCAAAAAGGGAAGAAGGTAACCAAAATCTTTATCAAATGGACCTGCCACAGCGATCCTCCTTTTTCCGAAGCAAACTGAACTGGTGCGGTAGTGAGTGACGTCTCAAACCCTATCATCGCACTCAGCCGTTGTACATGATGGCCGAGAAGGGAGAATGGGAGAATGGAGCATGGGAGAATGGGCCATCGTTTGGGGCTGTCACTGCCCGCACTCCCATACTCCCCCGCTCCCCCACTCTCCCACTCCCCCACTCTCCCACTCCCATCCTGCCTACCCGCGCTTGGGTTTCATCCGATTGAAAGCCTTATTGATCTTCTTGTCGCGTTGCTTACGTTCAAACTGGGCCTGGGCGTCCTGACGTGTTTCCAGGTATTGCAACTCCTTCTGGAGCTTCCGATAACTCTCATACCGCGCGGTATCCAGCGAGCCGGTCTCAAGCCCCTCTTTTACAGCGCAGCCGGGTTCGTTTTGATGGCGGCAATTTGTGAAGTGACATTGCGCCGCTACAGACTCCACATCTTCAAAGGTTTCCGAGAGACCGCCGTCCGCCTCCCACAGGTGGAGCTCCCGCATACCCGGCGTGTCTATCAACAGGCCACCTGAAGGTAGAGCGATTAGCTCGCGATGGGTGGTCGTGTGCCTTCCGCGACTGTCGTCTTCTCTGACCTCTCGTACCTTCTGAACATCCTTTCCGATAAGGCGATTGATGAGCGTTGACTTGCCGACGCCAGATGAACCCAGAAACGCCACCGTGATACCCTTCCTTATGTACTGAGTGATCTGCTCGAGGCCCGATTGCGTGACTGAGCTGATTGCATGCACTGGAACGCCGGCCGCGATGGGTCCGACCTCGCCGAGCTTTCGATCTATATCATCGCACAGGTCGAGCTTGTTGAGGATGATCACCGGACTGGCGCCGCTTTCGAATGCCGCGACCAGATACCGCTCTACCCTTCTCAGATTGTAGTCATTGTCGAGTCCGACAACTACGAAGACCGTGTCCACATTAGCGGCCACGATCTGTTCCTGCGTATTGCGCCCGGCAGCCTTTCTCGAGAATTTACTTCGACGAGGCAGGATCGCGTGAATGGTTGCGCGTTTCTCATCCGGATAAGCAGTAATCGCGACCCAATCGCCGACTGCAGGCAGCTCGGCGCGAGTTGCGGCCTCGTAGCGAACGCGACCCGTGATCTCCGCCAACAATTCGCCGCCTTCGGCATACACGCGAAAGGCACGGCGATGCTCAAGGACCACGCGGGCCGCGAAATAGCCATCGGCTCTGTAGGGTAGGAACGACTTTTCGAAAAAATCGCTCCAACCGAGTTCGTTCAGATCATATCTAGCAGTGGTCATTTGTCATTTGTCATTTGGCATTTGTTATTGGTCAGCGGTCATTGAGCATCCTCCCACACTCCCACTCTCCCACTCTCCCATTCTATTTCTTTGCTGCGCGTGTCGTTCGTTTCTCGAATCGCTCGCCTACCTTTGTGCTCGTGAATGCGCCGAACCCGCCGAAGCGTGCAGCGCGGCCAAGCTGTTCTTCTATTCGAAGCAACTGGTTGTATTTGGCAACGCGATCTGTTCGACTCGCCGATCCTGTCTTGATCTGACCGGCGTTCGTCGCTACTGCGAGGTCGGCAATGAACGTGTCTTCTGTCTCGCCCGACCGATGCGAAATCACCGACGTATAGCGGTGAGTTTTAGCCATCTCGATCGTGTCCATAGTCTCCGTGAGCGTGCCTATCTGATTCACCTTGACCAGAATTGAGTTGGCGACCTTCTCGCGAATGCCTCGCTCCAGGTACTCGGTGTTAGTGACGAAGAGATCGTCGCCTACGAGCTGAACCCGGTCGCCAAGCTCTTTCGTCAACGTAGCCCAACCCTTCCAATCCGATTCGGCGAGCCCGTCTTCGATCGACACTATCGGGTACTGGTCCACCCAGCCGGCGAACAACGCTACCATCTCGTCCGACCCTTTTCGCGCGCCGTTGGACTTGTGAAAGACGTAGCGGCCCCCTTCGTACAGTTCGCTTGAAGCAGTGTCCATAGCAAGGGCGATCTGTTCTCCGGCTTTGTAGCCGGCTTTATTGATGGCTTCGAGGATAGCCTCGATAGCCTCTTCATTCGATTTCAGGTTCGGCGCGAACCCTCCCTCATCGCCCACCGAAGTCGAGTGACCTCCCTTTTTCAGCACCGCTTTGAGCGCGTGGAAGACTTCTACGCCGGCTCGCAGCGCCTCGGAAAAAGATGCCAGCCCGGCGGGCACGATCATGAACTCCTGGAAGTCGATGTTGTTATCGGCGTGGGCGCCGCCGTTTATTATGTTCATCAGCGGAACGGGAAGCGTGCGGGCGCTCACACCACCCAGATAGGAATAGAGCGGCACGTCGAGCGCTTCGGCGCCCGCTCGAGCGGTCGCCAGCGAAACCGCCAAAATGGCATTCGCCCCGAGTTTGCGTTTGTTGGCGGTACCGTCGGCGTCGAGCATGGCTCGATCGATGTCGGCCTGGATGAGAGCATCGCGTCCAATGATGGCTTTGGAGATTATGGAGTTGATGTTGTTAACCGCCTTGAGCACCCCCTTGCCGTCGTATCGCTTCTTGTCATTATCTCGAAGCTCGAGTGCTTCGTTCTCGCCGGTCGAAGCGCCCGATGGCACGGCCGCTCGCCCGATGAGTCCACTGGAAAGCGCAACCTCGGCCTCGACGGTCGGATTGCCGCGCGAATCAAGAATCTCTCGTGCAGTTACTCGTTCTATGGTTGTCATAATCGCTCAATTCTCACTGAGTTCCGGTGAGCGCGCAAGTCCCGGGTACGCACGCTTCCAGCGTGCCCATTCGCAAACTCACGCTCTGGGTACGCACGCTTCCAGCGTGCCCATTCGCAAA